>JANNXN010000051.1:0-25815 GCA_031409595.1 Rhodobiaceae bacterium | reverse complement strand
GCCTCGGTGCTTCCGCGCACCCATGGTTCAGCACTCTTTACGCGTGGTGAAACCCAGGCCTTGGTTGTGACGACCCTCGGCACGGGCGAAGACGAGCAATATGTGGATTCGCTAGACGGCACGCTGAAGGCCAAGTTCATGCTGCACTACAACTTCCCGCCCTTCTCGGTGGGTGAAGTGGGCCGCATGGGTGGCGCCGGGCGGCGTGAAATCGGCCATGGCAAGTTGGCATGGCGCGCAATCAACCCCATGCTGCCAACCCCTGACCAGTTTCCCTACACCATTCGCGTGGTGTCGGAGATCACGGAATCAAACGGTTCATCATCCATGGCGTCGGTTTGCGGCGCCTCACTGGCGCTGATGGACGCGGGCGTTCCGCTGAAGTCACCGGTTGCGGGCATCGCCATGGGCCTTATCAAGGAAGATGAGCGCTTTGCGGTGCTGTCGGATATTCTTGGAGACGAAGATCATCTGGGCGACATGGATTTCAAGGTTGCGGGAACTGCCAATGGCGTGACCGCTCTGCAGATGGACATCAAGATCACCGGCATTACCGAGGAGATCATGAAGGTTGCCTTGTGGCAGGCGAAAGACGGTCGTTTGCATATTCTGGGCAAGATGGCGGAGGCTTTGACCTCGGCCCGCTCCGGCCTTGGCGAACATGCACCGCGCATTGAAGTGATCAAGATCCCAACCGACAAGATCCGTGAAGTGATTGGCACTGGCGGCAAGGTTATCCGCGAGATCGTGGAAAAAACCGGCGCCAAAATCGACATTCAGGATGATGGCACGATCAAGGTGGCGTCCGCTTCGGGTGCTGCCATTGATGCGGCCATGAAGTGGATCAAATCGATCGTTTCCGAACCGGAAGTTGGCGAGATTTATGACGGCAAGATCGTCAAGGTTGTCGACTTTGGGGCTTTCGTAAACTTCTTTGGCGCCAAGGACGGACTGGTTCACGTTTCAGAACTGGCGTCGAAGCGCGTCAACAAGGTTTCCGATGTTGTCAACGAAGGTGACGCTGTAAAGGTGAAGCTCCTGGGCTTTGACAATCGCGGCAAGGTTCGCTTGTCGATGAAGCAGGTTGACCAGGTGACAGGTGAAGATCTATCGAAGAAGCAGGCTGAAGAAGCTGCTGCCGGCGGCGGTGAACCGGCTGACGCCGAATAATATTCAGCAGTCTGACGAATTAAGAGGCGCGGGGGAAACCCTGCGCTTTTTTGTTTGATTGTCCTTCGAGGCCCCGCGAAGGTGCTGGTACCTCAGGATGAGGGGTGGAGAGGGACGGCGTTACTTCAAGCTTGTCAAATACTCGGCGATGGCTTCCACATCACCTTGTGGAAGTTTTGACAGGTTGGATTGCACCTGGCCCATGCCGCCTGCTGACATGTTTTCATAGCCGAAGGTTTCGCCGTTCTGGAAGGCGAGGGCGAGATCGGATTGATTTTTGTAGCGGCTCCGCTCGACCAACGTGTGCAAGCTTGGCACTTTGCCGACACCTTCGGGATGGGGCCCGCCCATGAGGAACCTGGAGGTGTCACTCGCCATAAGGAGATTGCGGGGCGTGTGGCATTCGCCGCAATGACCTGGTCCGTTTACAAGGTAGGAACCGCGGTTCCAGCTTGCGGTTTGCGCGGTGTCGGGTGTCCAGGGCCTGGTGTCGAGGCCGATCCATTTCCAGAGGCCCAGTCCGCGCCGCAACAGGAAAGCCGCTGGTATGCCGGCGTCGCGTTTGGGTGAGGCCACGGGGGGCAAGCTCATCAGATAGGCCTTGATATCCAATACATCCTTGACAGGCATTCTGGCGTAGGATGTGTAGGGGAATGCCGGGATGAGGTGCCGGTTATCTTTTGAAATGCCGCGTTGCAGGGCGTTGACGAATTCCAGATCAGACCAAGCGCCAATGCCGGTTGCAACATCGGGCGTGAGATTGGGCGGATACAGCACTCCAATGGGCGTTTTGAAGGGGGCACCACCTGACGGCAGATTTGGATCGAGGCCTGCCACTTCCGGGTTGGGTTTATGGCAGGACCGGCAACCACCTGCATTATAGAGGAGTTCGCCGTTGGCGATATTGCCGGCGTGGGCGGGAATTGCTGTCAAACTTCTGGGGGCACTCAGCGCCCAAAACGCGGAAAGGCCCAGCGCCGCGAGCAGCGCCAGGCCCTTGAGATTGCGTTTGGAAAATATGGTCAGAGCAGCTTAGCCTTTGGGTTTCCGATACATTTCATGGCAGCCTTGGCATGCGGCGCCGAGGGCCGGGAATGCGGCTTTAAAGCCAGCTTCATCGGTTGTGGCGGCAAGCGCTGTCCTGGCATCTACCCATGCCTGATATTTGGCTCCAATCTGGCTCCCTTCGGCCCAGATTTCAGGCTTCGCCCAGGTTTCGATGGTGGCACCTTCCATGCTGCTGGCATCCCAGGCCTTGGCTTCGCCAGCGGCAGCGTCTCCTGCGGCCATGGCATCGAGGCTGGCCTTTACAACGGCAGCGTCATAGGGAGCTTCACCCTTCATTATCGCAACCAAAGCACCTATTGCCTTGCCATTTCCCTTCATTTCAGCTTGGCGGGCCTTGATTTGGTCATCGGCTGCAGCAAAGGCCAAGGTGACACCAAGTCCGATGACAAGTGCGCCGGCGGTGATTGATTTGAACAGTCTAGAAGATAGCATTAGTGAACTCCCTTGAGATTGATTTTGGGTCTTTTGATTATGGGTAACAATTAAGGTTACAACACGACAGGTTTTTCGCATATCACAATCTTGTGATCTTGTATCAGTTTAGGGAACTCAAGATGACAGCCAGATGAAAAATTTGTTCGGGCATCGTTCAGGTGGGCAGGCTTAGGGTTTTCTTAGGTTGATTGATTTAGGAACAACGAGAAATGCCAAGCGAGCCAAACACCATGCAAAAGAACCATTCGGCAAAATCAAAGAAGATCAGTCCGGAATTGAGCGAGTTCTTGCATATGCTTGAGGCCCTTGAGGACCAGTCGAAACCGGGCGAGATTTCCGCAGCGCGGGCCCGCTGAAACTAAGAACTTCCGGATTTTGCCGCCTGGGCCCAGCTGTTGGTCTGCTGCAATAATTTCTCAATCGTTGCCGTGTTGGCGCCACCATTTTCGACAGCTTTTGCGGCCATTTCAACTTCACCAGCTTCGAAATTCCGGGCCAATCCCTTTAGGGCATGGGCGCAGCGACGCGCTGTTGCGTGATCACCGGCAGCATGGGCGGACGCCGCGGCATTGGCATAATGAATGCTTTCCATGGCCGCCATGGCGATGAACTTGTTCCAGGTTCCCCTGGGCAGGCTGGCGCGCAGGCCGCTTGCCAGAGAACCCGGTTTTGCCGGCTCGACAATTATTCTGGAATCCAGAGCGTTGCTGATGGCGCGGTGCAGCTCGTTGCCGTTGGCGGGTTTTGGCAGGGCGTGATCAAAGGCATCGCGCCAGATGGATTGTTCGGTGGAATCGGCCAGGAAAGCCGAGAGCGCCAAGATTGGGGTTTTTGATGTGGCGCCACCAAGGGCCCTAATGCCGCGCGCGGCACACACGCCATCCATGACCGGCATTTCGATATCCAGCAGGATGACATCGTAGTTGTGTTTTTCTGCCTGGCGCAGGGCAAGCTCACCGTCTTCAACAGCATCCACATCGAGCCCCATGCGCTTCAGCATGGCGGTTGTCACGATGCGCGATGACATGGAATCCTCGGCATAGAGAACCCGCGGCTTCGAGCCATCGGCGTGCTTGGGGAACTTTAACTCACTGAAGTCTGCTGTGGAGGCAACAGGCATAAAATTTACTGCACTCATTTACGCGGGTTTACTGAGTGCTGAACTTAGATGGTTAATCCTTGTCGAAAGGTTTTCGAATTTGTTTACTTATCGCTATGCCTAACGGGGGCTTAATAAAATTTGAGGCAAATTTTATTTGGTTCCAAACATCCGGTCGCCAGCATCACCCAAGCCTGGAACGATGTAGCCATGGCTGTTGAGGTGGCTGTCCACTGCGGCTGTATAGACAGGGACATCGGGGTGGGATTTGTTGAAGCGCGCAATGCCTTCAGGCGCTGACAGCAAGCAGACGAGGCGAATGTCTTTTGCCCCTTTGCCCTTCAAGCGATCAATGGCGGCAGAGACGGAATTGCCGGTGGCCAACATGGGATCAACCACGATGACGCGACGCTCGGCGATATCATCAGGAACCTTCATGTAGTATTCGACCGGTTGCAGCGTTTCGGGATTGCGATAGAGGCCAATGTGGCCAACGCGGGCTGATGGCATCAAATCGAGCATGCCTTCAAGCAAGCCGTTGCCGGCGCGCAGGATTGAAACGATCACAAGTTTCTTGCCTTTGAGAATAGGGGCTTCCATTTCGGCGACAGGCGTTTCGATGGTTTGGGTTGTCATCGGAAGATCGCGCGAGACTTCATAGGCAAGCAGCAGGCTGATTTCGCGCAGCAGTTGGCGGAAAACAGCAGACGGCGTATGCTTGTCGCGCATCAGGGTGAGCTTGTGCAGAACGAGAGGGTGATCAACGATGGTCAGGTTTTTTGGCAACTCAAATTTTGACATGGTACATTTTGGCCTTTTTACTTGAAATCTACAGCAGTCGCTATACATGGTAACATAAACAGTTACATAAGTTGGATGATATGACAGCAAAACCGATAGCCGCTGGCACGCAAATTGGCCATGTGCATTTGAAAGTTTCGAACATCAAAAAAGCGCTGGATTTCTATTGCGGCGTGTTGGGATTTGAGTTGCAGCAACTCTATGGGGATCAGGCAGCCTTCATATCGGCAGGCGGCTACCATCATCATATTGGGCTGAACACCTGGGAGAGCCTGGGTGGCTCACCCCCGCCACCGGGCACCACCGGATTGTATCACACGGCCATTTTGTATCCTTCGCGGGCCGATTTGGCGGATGCGCTGCGGCGCTTGCAGGCCGCTGGCATCCAACTTGATGGTGCTTCAGATCATGGTGTTTCGGAGGCGCTTTATCTCCGTGATCCCGACCAAAATGGCGTGGAACTCTATTGCGACAGGCCGGAGGGCAAATGGCCCCGCAATGCGGATGGCACGCTTGCCATGACAACCGGGCGACTTGACTTGGCGGGGTTGTTGAAGGAAGTGGCCTAATTGGCTGACTTGATCACTTGCGGTAATGCTGCCTCGAGGCTTGCGAGGTTTTCGTCCGTGCCGACGCTTATCCTGATGCAGCGATTGAGGGGGGCTACTCCTGGCGTGCGAATGAAGATGCCGTGGGTGGCTAATCCATCGACGATTGTTCTGGCATAGGCGCCATCGCGGCCACAGTCGACGGCTACAAAGTTGGTGGCGGAGGTGATGGGGTTCAGGCCGTTGGATTTGGCGATGGCGTAGATTCTTTCGCGGGCGCGGGCGACTTTGTGCTGAATGATTTTGAGATAGTCACCATCGGCCAGCGCTGCGATGGCTCCGGCCTGACCTATGCGGTTTACGCCGAAGTGATTTCTGATTTTATCGAATGCTGAAATCAAATGGGGGTGGCCCAGTGCATAGCCCACACGAACGCCTGCCATGCCGTAAGCTTTCGAGAAGGTGCGAAAACGCAGCAGGTTGGGGTTGGTGACATCGAGTGGCGGCAGCGTGCCTTCGGTAAACTCGCTATAGGCTTCATCGAGCATCAGAATTTTACCGACTGGCGTATTGTCGATCAGGTTCTGGACGGCGCTGGCCTTCCAGCAGGTGCCCATGGGGTTATCGGGATTGGCGAAGTAGATAATCCTGGCGTTCTCGCGTTTTGCCAAATCCAGGAGCGAGCTGGGGTCTTCATGATCATTCACATAGGGTGTTGTTACAAGCCTGCCGCCAAAGCCCGCGACATGAAAATTGAATGTCGGATAGGCACCATGGCTGTTGGCGACCGTGACACCGGGTTCGACAAACAGCCTGACAGCCAGGCCGAAAAGCCCATCAATGCCTTCACCAACGGTTACGTTTTCAAGTTTCACATTGCGGAAATTGGCGATTGCCAGCCGCAGATCATAAACTTCCGGATCGCCATATTGCCAGGACTCATGGGCTGCCGCCTGCATCGCGGCGATCACTTTGGGTGAGGGACCAAACACATTTTCATTAGCCCCAATGCGGGCCCGCATGGGGACACCGGTCCGCCTGACAATCGTTTCGGGGCCGACGAAGGGCACGGTGGATGGCAGGGTTTCAATGAGCGGAGTAAATGCAGTCATCGGACATCTTTGCTGAAGTGTAACCTATGTGTCCGGAATGGACCCAAAATGGCTGGCGGCCCCGGCAGGATTCGAACCTGCGACCCCCGGTTTAGGAAACCGGTGCTCTATCCAGCTGAGCTACGGGACCGTCTATATATTTCAATTAGTTATTTCTAATTTTCGTTTTCACTTTCCTACCCAGTCTCCGATTGGTCTCTCTTTTGAGGACTAAGTTAGAAAATTGGCAGACGTCGTTTTGGGTAGCACATCGGCGATTTGAATCAAATGGCCTTTGCGGTTCTGTGCTCACTACCTCCTAGCCTAGTTGTTCAGGCCCCCTCCGGAAGGTCTTTTTCCATGAAAAAGCGCCCCGGCGGTTGCAATGCAGCCAGCCGGGGCGAAGTTGAGCGAGGAAGTGTCAAGTCCCGCCGCCCGTTCAGATGCGTGTCAAAGTCCAGCGCCCTGGCACGTTTGTTGAACCGTCATGTCCAATATGGCGAAGCAGATATTCCTGGCAGTGTAGTAGATCCGCTCCATGGGCGATGCGACCACGATACCCGCATCGGTTTTGCAACTCACGATGACTTCGGATACGCGTCATTTGTCGATGACCGCTTCGATATGCGGAACGGACATCACACGGACGATCTCGCCGGTGGCCCGCGAAACGCCAATTTGTTCCCTACGCCCGGCGAGCGTAGCTTCGAACCAGTAGATATTGCCTGACACCGAGAGATGTTTCTTTGGTGTGAAACCTTCGCGCTTGAGGCTGATTTCTGCTGCGCCCCAAGTGTAGTTTTTTGGCTTTTCCGCAAGTATTTTTGCCAGCGCACTGTGGTTCCCGCCAATCGTGACACCGACCTGGATGTTTCCACTGCTTTCCGCCGCCATAGCCGGATAGGCGGTTCCCAGGCAGAATGCGAATACAACGACAGCCGATCGCAGAATAGTTGAGCCAACGGCGGAGGTGGCATGTGGTTGTTTGCGAGCCAAATCTATCGCCTCACCAGGCCCGGTGGCCCGGAACCACTGCCCTCTATTGGATCGCGCATTTGACCGTCTCCTTGGTTGCACGATCCAACATGCACTCATCGCGGCTCCTTGCGGAGTATCCAACTGTTATTCGAACGAACTGGGATGTGAGTTACTGTAATTGGGATGTAAGTTACTGTAATTGGCATGTAAGTTACTGTAACAAGTTGCACGGTCTCTGATTTCAAAGAGTGGGGGGCAGGAACGCAGCCAGACTCCCACTAACTCCCACTAACCGAAAATTAATCCCTTACCCTGATGATGCCACGATGAAACTGGCCACGACACAAGTCGACGCTGACATCAGCAAGGTCCGGGCGGCTCTAACGGCAGTGCTGGCCTCGTCGAGTTTTCGCAACTCACCACAGCTCAGCGCATTTCTGTCGTATATTGTCGAAAGGACGCTGGCGGGAGTGGGTTCGGGGCTCAAGGCCTATGCGATTGCAACCGAGGCTCTCGGGCGCCCCTCGTCCTTCGATCCGGTTACGGACGCAACGGTTCGCGTTCTTGCGGGCCGCGTCAGGTCGGCGCTCGAACTTTATTATTTGAGAAACGGCAATAATGCGGACATCGTCATAGAGCTTCTCCCTGGCTCTTATGTTCCCCACTTTCACAGCAGATCGTCTCCTGTTATCGGGCAAGCCCGATCACCGGTGGGGGTGGCCGAGGTTATTGTCAGGCCGAGCGAATTCAACATAGTCGATGAAAATACGATCGCCTCCAATCGCGGCACAGCCCGCCGTCTCCTGATCCTGGATGACGATGCCTATATCCGGCCAGTACTGCGCCGCGTCGGAGAAGACGCCGGATTCCTGGTTGTCGATACCGCATCGGCCAACGAGTTCTGGGTGGCCTACAAGGCGCTCAGACCGACACACATCATTCTCGACCTGATTCTGCCCCATGCCGACGGCCTTGAGATCATGCGCGAACTCGGGCGGCAGTCGGCGAAATGCAAGATAACGTTGCTCAGTGGCGTCGATACCCGGTTGCTGCGCACTGCAGATCATCTGGGGCGGCAATTCGGGCTGAACATCGCCGCGGCCATAGCCAAACCGTTCGACATCGATGAGCTGACGCGCGCGATCTCTGCGCCGGACGATGCCGTAATCACTTTGAGCGCTGCTGAACTTTCCGATGCAATCGAATTATCGCAGATCGACCTGCATTTTCAGCCAAAGATTGCCTGGCTTCCGGACGGCAACAGCCGCCTGGATGGGCTGGAAGCTTTGGTGCGATGGAACCATCCCGCCAAGGGACTGATATTTCCGGACAGCTTTATTCCGCTGGCCGAAGACAGCGGACTCATTGCTCCACTGACATACCGGGTGATCGACCTCGCGATCCGTCAGTTGTTGGAGATTCAGACGCGTTTTGCCGGTATCACCATGGCGATCAATCTATCCGCAGCCCTGCTTGACGATCCGCTGCTGCCGGATTTGATTGCCGGCAAGATGGATGACTCTGGCATCGAAAGAAACCGCCTCATCATCGAGATCACAGAGTCTGCTGCGGCAAATGACTTCACTGGCCCCGCCGATGCGATAGCCCGCCTTCGCCTGAAAGGTTTTGCCCTTTCAATAGACGACTTCGGTACCGGTCATTCGTCGCTGTTGCGATTGCTTCAGATGCCGTTCAGCGAACTGAAGATCGACAAGTACTTCGTCCAGGAGAGTCCGAAGAACGAAGAGGCCAAGATTATCGTGCGAACATTAATCGATCTGGCGAAGAGCATGGGCCTTCGCGCCTGCGCGGAAGGGGTCGAAAATGAGGAATGCCTTCGCCTTTTGCGCGCTCTCGGCTGCAACTATGCCCAAGGTTACCTGTTTTCAAAGCCGGTTCCGGCTGATGAGTTGGTGGCTGTGTTGACGCAGGTCAGCGGCAGGCACTGGTAAGATGGGCCAATGGACATGACATGCCAGGCCGCCGCTTTCCCGCCGCTGCCAGATGGGTCACTATCATGACTGCTTCGGCCATGACTGCTTCGGCAAACGAAAAAACCAGACTGAAAGAACTCCGGAAGTACCGGGGCACCCTTGAAAAACGTAATCAGCGGTTCTCCGAGCTTTGCAGGTTGGTGTGCGAAACGCTTGACGTGCCAACTGCCGCCATTACCCTGCTGGACGGCGGGACCTCTTGGCTTGTTGCCCATCACGGCTCGTACAGCCGTGAATTGCCGCGCGCGGAATCGCTGTCGGCCCACGTTGTCGATCAAGGCACAACCGTCTGCGTTCCCGATGTGACGGCCCTGCCGGACAAGCGCCACAGCCGGGCGATGACCAGTTGCGGCATCCGCTCCTATGTCGCGGTCCCTCTGACGGTGCGGCCCGGCGTGCATATCGGCACATTCTATGTGAGTTGCGCCACGGCGCGGCAGTTCGACGGCAGGGATATCAAGATAGTTGAGAGCCTTGGCGGCATTGCCAGTTCCTTGATGACAATGAGCCGCCTGAAACAGCAGAACGCCACCGCGCTTTCCAAGATGAAGGCACTGGTTTCCAGACTGAAAGCACAACAAGCAACGCTTCGTCGCAATAGCCGGATGTTCAGACAAGTTTCCCATTTGGCCGGAATCGGAGGATGGGAGGTGGATATTGCCTCGAACCGAACCTTCTGGAGTGATGAAGTCTACAAGATACATGAAATCGACCCTGGTATAGAATTCGATCTTTCCACGGCGATCAATTTTTATCCTGACGAGGCCCGCGCCACCGTGCTGAATTTGGTGAATCGCGCCATCGCTATCGGTCAACCTTATGAATTCGAGCTTCCTTTTGTAACCGCGATGGGAAATAGACGCTTGGTCCGGTCAATGGGCGAAGCGGAATACGAGAACGGTCAGGTTGTCCGTCTGTTTGGCACATTTCAAGACATTACGGAGCAGCGGGCGGCTGAAAAGCGTGCATTACAATCGCAGAAAATGGACGCTGTCGGCCAGTTGACCGGCGGCATTGCCCATGACTTCAACAACATCCTGGCTGTGATCATTGGCAATCTGCAGATTTGCCTCAAGACGGAGGCGAGCCACGATATGGAACGCGAGCGCGTTGCCGCAGCTCTTGCAGCGGCGCGGCGCGCGGCCAAGATCACCAACAGGCTGCTTCTATTTTCACGCAACCGAGACGCGGCATCGGAGGCAATCGACCCGACGACCGTCATTGAAGATATAAAGGACATGTTGCGAGAAGCATGCGGTGCTAAAATGCGGCTCGTGGTGCGCAGCGATGCTGACCGGTGGGCGATTTTATCCGACGCTTCGCAACTGGAAACCGCGCTACTGAACCTCGTGATCAACGCCCGCGATGCGTCTGACGGCACTGGAGTTATTGTTATAAGCGTTGAGAAATTCCGGACAGCCACGGAGATTGATTTCTTCCCGGCCCGTCTCGATGCGGGCGACTATGTCAAAATTTCCGTATCAGACTGGGGTTCCGGCATTCCGAAAGCTATTCTCGAAAAAGTGACCGAGCCGTTTTTTACGACAAAGGACGCGGGCAAAGGCACGGGACTTGGCTTGAGCATGGTCCAGGAATTTGTGACCCGTTCGCGGGGCGCAATGCATGTCGGTTCCCAAGAAGGCGTGGGCACGACCATGAGTCTTTACTTGCCGCGATTGCAGCAGACTGCAATCAATATCGCGGCGGCATCGCAGTTCGTATCCGGGAGAATTCTCGTGGTGGACGATGACCATGACGTTCGCACCTTGGCGGTTTCGATGCTTGAGCGGCTTGGCCATTCTTGTGCCAGCGTGGCCGATGCCCATGCCGCTTTGGAATTTCTGCAAGCCAGCCACGACGTCGCGATCATGTTTTCCGATGTCAGAATGCCGGGAGGAATGAACGGCCTGCAACTGGTTCAGGAGGCCAGACTGATGAGATCCGATCTCAAGGTAATTCTGACCAGCGGCCATGTCGGCGACATGAAGATCATGCAACAAATCAAAGCCAGTCGTTTCGCCTTTCTGCCGAAACCTTACGACGAGGATGAACTTGGCGGCATGATTCAAAGCATTCTGAGAGACGCCCGGAGCGCGGCGTAGCATCGGCCCAAATAATGCGGCAAAGGCTATCGAGGCGCAACCGCGACCGTGCCGCCGCAGCGGTCTTGATAGGTGTACGCGAGTTAGACGATACGACGTTGTCGCGACGTGATCGCTCCAACATCGGCGCTACCTCTGGGTTATCGGGTTTGCATCTGTTCACATGAGCGCACAGCGGAGATTGGCAATCGTGATACGCTAACAGAATATGGAAAATAGTTACGAAACCAGTACCCACGTTTACGAACAGGCGGGCACTGGTGCAGAGATGCTCGGACAATGGCTGACCGCCCGTGAAGCTGTCGCCCACTGCCTTGTTTGAATTATTGGGATGCAGTGTTTCGCCATGCTCAACCCCCATTTCCGTTTAAAAAACCGGTGCTCTATCCAGCTGAGCTAAGGGACCACGCGGGTGCTGTTATTATTTGGAACGGGGCGAAAAGAAAAGGCCTGATATGGCCGGAAGAACCAGCAATAGCGTCACGACGGTGCTGACGAGTGCAAAAACCCAAATCCAATTTGCTGCCGTCGTGAGCAGCGCATTCAGGCTATCGGAGTTTCGGTAGAACTCAACCACTGCAGTTACATTGCCGCGCTTGTCTTTTATGGGGATATAGGCTTCGACGAACCGCGCGCCGGACACCTGTTGAAGCGCAAGTTGCTCGGACTTTTCTTCGTTGGCCACGCTCATTATGTCCACAACTATTTCGCCTTTTATGGCCGCGTCGAGTTCGGCATTATCCTGGAACTTCACGCCAATCAGATTGGCCTCGGTTGAATACAGAGTGAAGCCGTCGGTTCCATAGACATTGGCTCGAAACACGCCGGGCAGACTTAACAAGTGATTGGAAAAGGACTGCAATGAGGGATTTGGCGTCGGCTTTGCAACGAGTTTTTCGCCGCCGTTTTCGGCGCCGGCAAAACTGCTGAGAAAGTCCTGGGCTATTTCGCCTTCGTGGTAGATCATATGATTGGCGACAAGCCGATTGACGGTCATTGCGAACGCAGCGTTGATGCCGACAACAACGGCCATGCTCGCAAGCAGAAGCCTGATGCGAATGTCATATTCCCGGTCTAAGAATGAGACCTTCATGTTGCCCTCAAGATCAGGGTCAACTTAGCCGCTATCACTGCAGTGTCGCAATAAAAAAAGGCCCAAGCGATGAACCTGGGCCCGGTGATATTTTGTTGCAACTGATTATGCGGCTTCTTCGGCTGCGGCCTCTTCTTCAGCCGCCTTTTCGCCGGCAGCGGCTGCGCGCTTGGCGTTTTTGGCCAGGAACTCGGAAAGTTCCTTTACTGACTGGTCGTCGTCAATTTTCCGAACTGCCGCCAATTCGCGCGCCATGCGGAACAGGGCCTGCTCGAACAGCTGGCGTTCGGAATAGGACTGCTCGGGCTGGCGATCGGAGCGATAGAGATCGCGGACAACTTCGGCCACAGCGATGAGATCGCCGGAATTGATCTTTGCATCATATTCCTGGGCGCGCCTGGACCACATGGTGCGCTTGATGCGGGCGCGACCACGGATGACTTTCATGGCGTGCTCAATGACGGAGCGATCAGCCAGACGACGCATGCCTTTTTGCTCGGCGCGGTTGGTTGGAACCTTGAGGCGCAGCTTTTCACGCTCGAAATCCACGATGTAAAGCTCAAGCTTGGCTCCAGCGATTTCCTGCTCCTCAATGGCGCTGATCTTGCCGACACCGTGGGCGGGATAAACCACCAGGTCATCAATCCTGAACGCCAGCTTCTTGGGGCCTGCAGGCGCTACGGCTGCCACCGGTTTTGCAATTACAGGAGCAGGTGCTGGGGCGGGTTTCGCAGCGGCAACGGCAGGCTTTGCCACGGGGGCAGGAGCAGCCGCTGCGGCCTTTACGGACCTCACCGAGCCCGTGACTTTCGTCAGGATCGTCTTTTTCACGACTGGTTTAGCGATGACTTTCACCTTTGCCTTGCTTTTGACGAGCTTTGGCTTGGCCTTGGCGGCGGCTTTAGCTTTTGGAGCTGATTTTGCTTTTGCAGCTGGTTTTTTTGATTTTGCTGATTTTTTGACGATTTTTTTCATTTTTGTCTTTCATCCATGTATTCCACAGCACACGTTCGAAACTTTCCCGCCAACTGGGCGAAAAAATAACCGAGCTTTATGGGGCTCGGGTTTGGCATTCTTCTCGGGGTGCTCACTACATTGGAAAAGACTATATCACAATTTTATGGTAAATTAAAGTCTGATCTCTCCGTGTACGGCGCACTTCTGCGCATAACCTATACAAATAGCGTTATGGTTAACAAAGTTTAATCACCTTCGCCGGGCGCTTCAGAGAAATACTTGTCAAATTTTCCCTCGACGCCTTCGAACTCCTTGGCGTCACTTGGAGCCTCGCGCTTAATTGTAATATTAGGCCATTTGGGGGCATATTCGGTGTTCACTTTGAGCCATTTTTCGAGGCCGGGCTCAGTATCCGGCTTGATGGCATCAACCGGGCATTCGGGCTCGCAAACGCCGCAATCAATGCATTCGTCGGGGTGGATGACCAGCATGTTTTCGCCTTCGTAGAAGCAATCCACAGGGCAGACTTCAACGCAGTCCATATATTTGCACTTGATGCAGTTTTCAGTAACGATGTAGGTCATGACGGTCCATTTGTTCTTTATAACGAACGATGCGTAGCAAAATTTAGTGCCTTATGCACGGACTATTTCTGTTGGGGAAGGGGTAGCGTTGAGTTCTTCGTATAGCTGGCATGCTTCAGCGAAGGGGCCGCGCCTGATGCCTGGATCTTTGACTTTCAGAACGCGAATGGTGTCGTGGATGGTGATTGTGAGGATATCGCCGACTTTGACAAGATGGGCGGGTTTCAGGATTTTGGCGTGGTTCAGGCGGACATGGCCGGATTCAACGAGTGTGGCGGCGAGGGTCCGGTGTTTGACCACACGGGCAAACCACAACCATTTGTCTATGCGCTGGGTCATCTATGCGCTGGGTCAGGTTTTGTTTCCGGTCATCTGAGCCTTCAGGGCGCTGAGGACTGCAAAAGGCGAATTGGGATCCAGGGGTTTTTCAAGGCGGGGCTTGGGTTCGTCGCGCGGGCGTTCCCGATGGTTGTTCTTGGAGTGCGGTTTCCTCTCATGACGCTTGGGGCGTTCGGTTTGAATTACTTGCTCAACGGGTTTGGGAGCGGGCTTTCTGCGTTCCCTGGCTTCTGGCTTGGGACGGAAGGGGCCGGTGTCTTTTGGCCACCAGACATCAAGCTCGATTTCTTCCATGAGGGGTTCGGGTGGGGCTTCAACGGCTACCGGCTCACTTGCGGGTTCGGTTATTTCGATTGGGACTTCTACGGCTGGCAATGGTTCAGCCGGCACTTCGACTGCAACAGGGGCCGTGACAACAGGGCGTTTGATTTTTTTCTTCTGAGTGCGAAAGCCGAGGCTTTGCAGGATGCCTTGAAATTCTTCGCCGGAGCAGCCAACGAGTGACATCATGTCGGGAACGACTGTGAAGCCGCCACCTTCGAGGGAGCCTGCGGGGCGCTTGTCATCGGGAAAGCGCGGCTTCCAGAATACCCGGTCGCGGACAAGGTCTGCGAGGCGTTCCAGCATGTCAATGCGAACAACGCGGGGCCCGCAAATGCGGTAGCCGCAGACGGCATAAAATCCGATGGGCGTTGTGGCGTCGAATGCCGCTGAGGTGAGGCCCTGGCCTGGCGGCATCGGAAGCGCTGACAACTCCAAATTGCCGAGCTTCTTTTGCTGGAGCGCCCAGAGCAATAGCCTGAGTTCAGTTGCGGCTGGTTTCAGAAGGGTTGGCGTAAAAACATGAAATGCGCCGAAGCGAATGCCAAGCTGGCGCAGGCTGGCGCGATCTTCCTGCAAGAGGCCCCTCACATCTTCGAGGACCAGTTCACGGGGAAGCACACCCAGGGTTTCAACAATGCGGAATGCAATGCCGCGCGCCATGCCCTGGAGCGTTTCATTTTCTTGCAATTTGATCAATGGCTCGAGCAGGTTGGCGATCAGGCGATCAACAAATTTTTGCATTCTTGACTGCACATCATCGCGCGGCTGACCTGATAGGAGATCGCTGGCCAGAACGCGGGCGCGGGGACTCAGCGTGGCGTCACCCGCTTCGATGAAACCGATTGCCTCACGGTTCCAGATAATGTTGCCGTCGCGGGTGAGTTTCAGATCCGGGTCGGCTGAGGCGGCAGCCGCATTGGCTCTGGCCAAAATCTCGGCGCTAACGGCTTGCACCGCAGCGGCCTTCAACGTGCGCTGTTCGTGGGACTCACTGGCGCCATCAGGGATGAAGTTAAACCCCTTGATGCGGCCCACATACTCACCTTCGACACGCATCGCGCCGTCTTCTTCAACAGTCGACATCAACTCTTCCTTCTGCGCCAAACGACGCATCAATACACTGGTCCGGCGATCAATGAAACGCTGAGTTAGCCTTTCATGCAGGGCATCTGATAATTTTTCTTCGATTTCACGGGTTCTGCGCTGCCAATAATGGGGCGCTTTGAGCCAATTGCTACGATTTGCAATAAATGTCCATGTGCGGACATGGGAAATGCGGTTTGACAGGGTATCAAGGTCGCCCTCGATATTTTCACAGTGCTTGATCTGGCGGGAAAACCAATCCTCTGAAATATAGCCTTTTGGAGTTGCCAGATAGTGGAACACGCGGGCCACCAGATGGGCATGTTCAGCGGGTGAAATATTGCGATAATCCGGAATTTGGCAGGCTGACCACAGAAGTTCCACCTCATTCTTCGACTTGGCGAGATCAGCCGTTACCGCATCGCGGGCCACTGCTTCAAGGGCCTGAATATCGGCTCCCGGCTGGGCCCTGGTGAGGCCTTGCTGATTTGGCATGGTGGAAAGGCTCCGCCGCAGGCGTTCGAGCGACCCAAAATCCAGATCGGGGTTGCGCCACTGCAGCGAGCGGATGCTGTCAAAATTGTGGTTTTCGAGGCGGTCCACCATGTCCTGATCAAAGGCCTCGGCCTCGCCGGTGCAGCCAAAAGTTCCATCATTCATGTAGCGGCCGGCGCGGCCTGCAACCTGGCCCAGTTCGCCCGCATTGAGGTGGCGAAACTGAAAACCGTCAAACTTGCGGGTGGCCGCGAATGCCACATGATCCACATTCATGTTAAGGCCCATGCCGATGGCATCGGTTGCCACGATGTAATCAACGTCACCGGATTGAAAAAGGGCGACCTGGGCGTTGCGGGTGCGAGGCGACAGCGATCCCATCACGACGGCTGCACCACCACTTTGGCGCCTGATCAATTCTGCAACTGCGTAAACCATGTCAGCCGAGAAGGCGACGATGGCGGAGCGCCGTGGCAGGCGGCTCATTTTCTTCTGGCCGGCATAGGAGAGTTTTGAAAAACGCGGGCGGGAGATGAAATTTGTTTTGGGGAGCATGGCTTCCAGAATGGGGCGCATGGTGGCTGCACCCAGAAACATGGTTTCATCGGTTCCCCGGCGATTGAGCACGCGATCAGTGAAAATGTGGCCGCGCTCAAAATCCGCGCAGAGCTGCACCTCGTCGATGGCGAGGAATGGCACGGTTACCTCGGGCGGCATGGCCTCAACGGTTGCCACCCAATAGCGGGGCGAGGCGGGAATGATTTTTTCCTCGCCGGTTACAAGCGCTACGGCATGATCGCCTGCCTTGAGGCGGACACGGTCATAAACTTCGCGTGCGAGCAACCTGAGAGGCAGGCCGATCATGCCGCCGCTGTGGCCAAGCATGCGCTCCACCGCCAAATGGGTTTTGCCAGTATTGGTGGGGCCCAACACGGCGGTGACTTTTCGAATTTGCAGCATGATGCCAAGGTAGATGTGAATTGGCCGATGTCAACGGTTGATCGTGTCAATTTGGTGCGACTGCGTAAGCTTTGGATTCAAAGCAGAACGAAAGCTGACCGAATCGATGACGGAGGGATGATTCATTTTCTGTTCCTCCGCAAAAGCGCATTTTTGATTGGCAAGCAGTCGGGAAGATTCGCTGAAGCAGCGAAAAAGTTTAGAGATAAAATTAAGACTTGGTTTGCTTCCTCATCAGATTGTAAATTCAGCGGGTCGCGCCACCCAGGCGAAATTAACGAAGCGTTCCCCTTTGAGAACGGAAGGTGGGCGAATCGCTTCTGGCGCGATATTCATGGTATGTTCTCACCAGATGTGGTTGCGGGCATCTGGCCGGACACAAGATTTCCGCCTGGCTGATTGAAAGCCTGCGAGGTTTTCCGAACTGCCGTTAACCTTTCTGTTTCAAAGCGGGAACAGCAAACTAATTTGGAATGGGCGGGCGTTGCGCTTGACCGGCTCTCTCTCTCCACCTATAGAAGCGCCAACCCTGCTGGACTGTTTACCAAGTCCGGCTCTCTTATTTTTGCGGAGTATCGAATATGGCTCGAGTTTGCGAGTTGACTGCTAAGAACCCGTTGTCTGGCAACAACGTCAGCCATTCCAACAACAAGCTCAGACGGCGTTTTCTGCCGAACCTCTGCAGCGTCAGCCTGATGAGCGAAGCCATGGGTCTTACCTATCGTTTCCGCATCAGTGCCATCGCACTCAAGACTGTTGAACATCGTGGCGGCCTTGATGCTTTCCTGCTGAAGGCCAGCAATGACGAGCTTTCAGCCAAGGCCCGCAAACTCAAGGCCTCGATCGGCAAGAAGCTTGAAGCCAAAGCGGCTGCTTAACTTCTGAGAAAGCCGCCCAAACGTTTTTCTGCAACAGCCACCAGAGATGGTGAACCGGTCATCCATCCATCCGCCACTTTGCGGAACGCAAAGCTTGGACGCTTCACCGAAATCAAGGAACGTGTTGCGTTTTCGGATTCTGAACTTGGCGACTATTCCTATGTGGAGCGCCATGCGGAAGTGATTTATTCAACCATCGGGAAATTTTGCGCAATTGCTTCAGCGGCGCGGGTGAATGCGCTGGAACATCCGACCCAACGCATCAGCCAGCACAAGATCACGTATCGCGCCAATGAGTATTTTTTGGGCGCCAAGCTTGATGGAGAGTTTCGCGAGAAGCGCCGGGAACGACGTGTTGAAATTGGCCATGATGTCTGGGTGGGCCACGGGGCGGTGATCATGCCTGGCGTCAAGATCGGCCATGGGGCGGTTGTTGCTGCAAGCGCTGTGGTGACAGGTGACGTTGAGCCCTATGCGGTGGTGGCGGGGGTTCCTGCCAAATTTCTGAAGTGGCGGTTTGAGGAGAACATCCGCCGACGGATCGTTGCGCTGGCGTGGTGGGATTGGGAACATGACCATTTGGCCCAGGCCGTTGATGATATGGGCGCACTGAGCGTTGAGGCGTTCCTGGAGAAGTGGGAGAAGCGCTAAGGCTTGATCGATTGGCGATAGAATACAGTTGTCAGTTTGTCTTTATAGGTGGTTCGGGTGGCTTCGTGGTAGCCGATTTTTTTGGCGACGCGGACTGAGGCGGTGTTTTCGGGGGAGATGATGCAGGCTGTCTTGGTGCAGTCGAGATTTTGATCACCCCACTTGCAGACAGCTAGCAGGCCTTCGGTTGCGTAGCCCTTGCCGTGGGATGCTGTTGTGAATGCCCAACCCAATTCGGGCGTTTCCTCAAGGCTTGGCAAGATGTCGCGGTGATAGTCAGCAAAGCCCATCTGGCCAATGAGTTTCCCGGATGATTTTTCTTCGACCGCCCAATAGCCATAGCCCAAAAGATTCCAGTGGCCATTGTACCGCAAGAGGCCGCTCCATGATTCTTCCCGGGTCGAAGCGCGGCCAAGAATATGCTGATAGACTTTGGGCTCAAGCCACATCGCATGGATGGCTTCGAAATCATCCAACCGCAGTTGCCGCAACAGCAACCTTTCGGTCTCAAGCGCGGGCGCGGCGTTTGGGCTGGCCACGTCTTATCTCGGGGGCGTTTTCTTCGAAGAGTTCGGCCAGTTTTTCGGTCATGGCACCACCCAATTCTTCCGCGTCAATGATGGTGACGGCGCGTTTGTAGTAGCGCGTCACATCATGGCCGATGCCGATGGCGATAAGCTCGACAGGTGATTTAACCTCAATATCAGTGATGACCTGACGCAAGTGACGCTCAAGATAATTGCCGGAGTTCACCGACAGGGTTGAATCGTCCACGGGTGCGCCATCAGAAATGACCATCATTATGCGGCGTTGCTCGGGGCGGCCGAGCAAGCGATTGTGGGCCCAGATCAGGGCTTCGCCGTCGATGTTTTCTTTCAGCAGGCCTTCACGCATCATGAGACCCAAATTTCGTCTGGCGCGCCGCCAGGGCTGGTCGGCGGATTTATAGATAATGTGGCGGAGATCATTGAGACGGCCGGGGTTTGCGGGCTTGCCTGAGCCCAGCCATTTTTCACGGGACTGTCCACCTTTCCAGGCCTTGGTGGTGAAGCCAAGAATTTCAACTTTTACGCCGCAGCGCTCCAGCGTTCTGGCCAGAATATCGGCGCAGGTGGCGGCAACTGTTATGGGGCGGCCGCGCATGGAACCCGAATTATCAAGCAGCAGGGTGACCACCGTATCGCGGAACTTGGTATCCTGTTCGGCCTTGAAGGAAAGGGGATGCATGGGATCGATCACAATCCGCATCAGGCGGGCTGTATCGAGTACGCCTTCTTCCAAATCAAAATCCCAGGCCCTGTTTTGCTGGGCCATGAGGCGGCGCTGCAGGCGGTTGGCGAGGCGGGCCACGACGCCCTGCAAGTTCGACAATTGCTTGTCGAGATAATTTCTGAGCCGCGTCAGCTCCTCGGCATCGCACAGATCCTCGGCTGAAATTTCTTCATCGAACTGGTTGGTGTGGACCTTGTAGAAATCCTCATTTGAGAGCGATGAGAACGGCAATTGCGGACGCCAGGGTTCGTCACCATCCTCCTGCTCCTGGCCCTCCAGATTATCGGGCGCCTCATCGACCTCGGATTGCTGGCTCTCCATTTCGGAAGCATCGGTGTCGCCTTCGCTGTCCTGCAACTCTTCGGCGGCGGATTGCTGGCTTTCCTGCTCTTCGCCGTCAGGTGATTCCTGCCGCTCGCCGCCATCGGGCTCGGATTCCTCCGTTTCATCCATGTCATCGGACTGATCGGGGTCGTCGCCCAGTTCATCGGCCATGTCGAGGGCTGCGATGATATCACGCGACAGCCTGGCGAATTCCCTCTGATCGTGAATGGCGCTGTTCAAATTGCTCAGGCGGGCTGCCGCTTTTTCTTCCACCCAAGGCCGCCAGAGATCAACGTAGAGTTTGGCATTGTCAGGCGGCGGCGCTCCCGTCAGCCGTTCACGCACCATGAGGGCCACAGCCTCCTCAAGTGGCGTATCGCGCCTGTTATTGGAGCGGTTGACCACGACCTTGGCAAAACGATCTTCCAAAACGGCGGTGAGGTTTTGCGCCATGCCCGGCATTGCATTGGCCCCCAGCGCTTCGATGCGGGCCTGTTCCACGGCTTCGAAAACGGCGCGGGCGTTTTTGCCTTCGGGGCGATAACGGCTGTGAATTTGATCGGAGTGATTGGAAAGCCTGAGGGCAAAACTATCGGAGAGGCCGCGGGTGATGGCAACCTCCTGCGGATTCAGCTGATTTGAAACCTGCGGCAGCTTGGCCTTGTTGCCGGAAAGGGCGGGTGGCTCGTTGCCGAAACTCACGGCCAGCTCGCCATCATCGGCAATGGTCTTCATCGCGGTTGAAAGAACGCGCTTGAATTCCTCAGCTCGGTTTTCGCGGTCTATGGCCATTGCTGCATTTGCCTTTAGGCAATAGCGACGTGCACAGGCGATTCGGGCAGTTCTTCGCCAAAGCAGCGCTGATAAAATTCGGCGACGATAGGCCGCTCGAGTTCATCGCAGCGGTTCAAGAACGTGAGCCGGAAGGCAAATCCCAGATCGCCGCCAAAAATTTCAGCATTCTGGGCCCAGGTGATCACGGTTCTGGGGCTCATCACGGTTGAAAGATCGCCCATCATGAAGGCATTGCGGGTGAGATCGGCAATGCGCACCATGTTGGCCACGATTTTCCTGCCCTTGTCGGTCTGATAGGATTTGCACTTGGCCAAGACGATGCCGGTTTCCTGGGCGTGTGACAGGTAGTTCAGGACGGAGATGATTGACCAGCGATCCATCTGCGCCTGGTTGATCTGCTGGGTACCGTGGTAAAGTCCGGTGGTGTCGCCGAGACCCACGGTGTTGGCGGTTGCAAACAGCCGGAAAGCCTTGTGCGGGCGGATGACTTTTGACTGGTCGAGCAAGGTCAACTTGCCCGATGATTCGAGAATGCGCTGAATGACGAACATCACGTCGGGGCGGCCAGCATCATACTCATCGAACACCAGGGCAACGTTGCGCTGATAGGACCAGGGCAAAATGCCTTCGCGGAATTCTGTCACCTGCTTTCCCTCTTGCAGCACAATGGCATCCTTGCCGATCAGGTCGATGCGGCTGATGTGGCTGTCAAGATTGATGCGGATACATGGCCAATTCAGGCGGGCTGCAACCTGCTCAATATGGGTTGATTTTCCGGTGCCATGATAGCCCGTAATCATGACGCGGCGGTTGAAAGCAAAACCTGCCAGGATTGCCAGCGTCGTGTCGCGATTGAACAGGTAATCCTCGTCAAGATCAGGAACGTGTTCGCTGGTTTTTACGTAAGCGGGAACCACCATGTTCGACTCAAAGCCAAACAACTGACTTACCGAAGCTGTGGTATCAGGCATTCCAACAGCTTCACCATTTGCCATATTATTCATGTGTTCAATCTTTTCCGGCTACAAACAGGTGAGGGTTCTGGGTTCTAAAGGGTTGTGGGCTGTACGGCAAGCGCAGAGGCGGCAGCATTTCAGCAGAAGCCGCTCGACCGCAAGGTGTCGTAGGCATGGATCACGGCCTTCAGCGTGTCTTCGTTTTCACGGCTGCCATTGTTGGCATCGGGATGCAGGCGCTTGACCAGGGTTTTATATTGCGTTTTGGCCATTTCCGCCGTGGCGTTTTCATCAAGGCCCAATACAATGAGCGCCTTCAACTCGCCTCTTCTGAGGCTGCGGCTTGGTTTGGCTGCTTCCTGAGCCGCGGCGAATGCCGCGAAAGGATCATTCACATTGCGGGCTTTCCTGCGCATGCCGTTGATATTGGCGTAGGCATTGTTTGCGGCGGCGGCATTTTGCCCTAGTTTCCAGGTGGGCCGGTGGCCGGTTTGGGCATCCTTCTGGAAGCCCGCCACGTCATTATCCTTCATGCCTTCAAAATAGTTGTAGGTCTTGTTGTATTCCTGCACGTGCTGGGTGCAATAATTGTGGAACTGGCCCTCAGCACCCCGGCCTTTGGGGGCCTTGTGGCGGGACGGCTTGGCGCAACCCGGCCATTCGCACTGGACGGGGGCTGCCGGTTCCTTTTTGTTGGGTCCGGATTTTATACGAATTTTGTCGAAATATTTTGAATCAAGTTTCATGGGGCCTGATTATGGGGATATGAAGCAAAAGTCGCAACCCTGAACCGCGCGGAACAGATAATGAATTTAGGAATGGTCGGAAAAACACTCGAATCCAAGCTGCGGGCCGCCTTTGATCCCATATCGCTGGAGGTTATCGACGAATCCTCGCAACATCATGGCCATGTTGGGGCAAGGGCCGACGGGGAGAGCCATTTCCGGGTCAGAATTGTCGCAGCCGCATTTCAAGGCAAATCGCGGGTGGAACAGCACCGGATGATCAATACTGTGCTGGCGCTGGAGCTGAAAGAGCGGGTTCACGCGCTGGCGATTGAGGCATCCGCGCCCAAGACCTAACCCTGATTTTCTGGCGTGACCTTTATGGAGGTTATCTGGTGTTTGCGTTTTTTCAGGATTTCGAAGCGGAAGCCGTGGAAGTTGAAGACCTGGCCCAATTCGGGGATCATGCGCGCGTCGTGAATGACGAGGCCGGCAAGCGTTGTGGCCTCGTCGTCGGGAAGCTCCCAGCCGAAAGCGCGGTTGAGGTCACGCAGTGGGACGGAGCCTTCGACGATGTATGAGCCATCTTTCAACTGCCGGATGCCTGCGGTGACAAAATCATGCTCATCCTTGATGTCGCCGATGATTTCTTCGATGATATCTTCAAGGGTGATAAGACCCTGCACTTCGCCGTATTCATCCACGACAATTGCAAAGTGGGTTTTGCGGCGAAGAAAGGCCTTGAGCTGATCTGCCAGGGGTCTTGTATCGGGCACAAACCAGGCGGGATTCATAACTTCTTCAATCTTGATTTTGGTCGCATCCCCCTCATTATCCTGGAGCGCTGCGAACAAATCCTTGGCGTGCAGAATTCCGACGATATTTTCCTGCTTGTCTTTCCAAACTGGAATTCGCGTGTGGCCGGACTTCAAGACTTGCTTGACAATTTTTTCGGGTTCATCGGACCCATCAATCGACACCATCTTGGTGCGGTGGATCATGACGTCAATGATTTCGAGATCCTGCAGATCCAGAATGCCACCCAGCATGTTTCGGTCATTGGTGACAAAGCCGCCTTCCTTGTGGCGAAGGTCAATGGTGCCACGCAGCTCATCACGGGCAGACAGAATGTCGGTTGTATCAGAGACGTTGATGCCAAACAGGCGGAGGACATTCCTGACGATATATTCGACCGTGATGACGACCGGGCCAAAGACGGCGACGAGAACGCGGACGACGGGCGAAACAGCCAGAGCAACGCGGTCGGGCCTGGCGATAGCATAAGTCTTGGGCATGACCTCGCAAAATATCAGAACCAGCACGGTCATTACGGCAGACGCGATTACGGCGCCGCTGTCGCCAAAAATTCTGATGAGGGCTGCGGTGGCGATAGCGGAGGCCGTAATATTGGCCACGTTGTTGCCCAGCAGCAACGCGCCGATCAGGCGTTCGCTGGTTTTGGTCAGCCGCAAGACGAGGGAGGCGCGCCAGTTGCCGCGACGCTCCAATTCGGTGAGACGGGCCCTTGATGTGGCGGTCATTCCGGTTTCAGCGGCTGAAAAAAATGCCGACATCAGCATCAACACAAGAATTGCCAATACTGCCATGCCTATATCGAAATTCATTGTCTCTCCAAGTCCTCTCGCAGAAAATTAGCAACTTCAGATTCGGGAACGTTTTTAGCGATGAAGGCATCACCAATGGCGCGCGCGAGAATGAACGTGAGCTTGCCGCCCTGGGCCTTTTTGTCCTGCCGCATGATGTTCACAAGATCGGCGATGGGCGGAAGCTTGCCCTCTATTTCAGACATGTGGGTGGGCAGGCCCGCTGATTTCAAGTGCCTGGCCACACGGTCCGCAGTGCCCGGTTTACAATGTTGCAGGCGCTCGGAAAAGCGAAAAGCCTGCGCCATGCCGATTGCAACACCTTCTCCGTGGAGCAGGCGGTTGCTGTAGCCGGTAGCAGATTCCAGCGCATGGCCGAAGGTGTGGCCAAGGTTGAGCAGGGCGCGGACACCTTGCTCGGTTTCATCCTCGGCAACGATTGCCGCCTTGGCTTTACAGCTTTTCAATATGGCGTGGACGCGGGCTTGCGCGTCGCCCCGAAGCAATAGCTCTGCATTGGATTCGAGCCATTCAAAAAACGGCGCATCACCCAGGAGGCCATATTTTGCCACTTCGGCATAGCCAGCGGCCAATTCGCGGCGCGGCAGGGTTGCCAGCAAGTTGGCATCAATGAGGACTTTCACGGGCTGCAGAAAAGCCCCGATCAGGTTTTTGCCCTGCGATGTGTTGATGCCTGTCTTGCCGCCAACGGAGGAGTCCACCTGAGCCAGCAGGCTTGTTGGAATTTGAATGAAATCGATGCCACGTCTCAGGATGCTCGCGGCAAAACCGGTTAGATCGCCAATGACGCCGCCGCCGAATGCAATGATTTTATCGCGGCGCTCAACGCCTGCGGCCAGAAGTTTTTCGCAGAGGTCGGCGAGGCTGGTGAAGCTCTTGGTTTTTTCACCGGAGGGCAAAATGATTGAAGTGGATTTTATTCCAAACTTCGCCAAGGCCTGTTCCAAAGTTTTCAAATGAAAGTGCGCGACGTTCTCATCGGTCACGATGACAGTGAAGGGGCGGCTCAAAAGCGGCGCTATCAAAGCTCCCGCTTCTTCCAGGAGGCCTTCGCCGATTTCGATGGTGTAAGCTCTTTTTCCCAGATCGACGGAGACTGTGTCGCGGCGCAAGCTGTCAGGTTGTGGCATTTTTCAAGCGATCCCAGTGTGGCCATTTGGCCAGCATCTTAATAACATCATTCACCATCTGTGTGTGTTGCACGTCGCGGCTTTCAACAATTACATCGGCCTTGGCATAGATCGGATAACGGCTGTCCATCAGGCGTTGCATGACAGCTTGCGGGTCATCATTGAGCAGCAGTGGGCGGTCGGCGCGTTTGCTGACACGCTTCATCAGCAATGGAAGATCGGCCTTGAGCCAGACCGACACGCCATGGCCCGCAATGCGCTCGCGGGTATCATCATTGATGAAAGCGCCGCCGCCAGTTGCCAGGACCTGGGCGCCGTTTTCGATGAGCCTGGATATG
>JANNXN010000050.1:0-5094 GCA_031409595.1 Rhodobiaceae bacterium | reverse complement strand
CACCTCTGCCCGAAGCCTAGCCTCATTCCTTGCGTGTTCCAAGGGATGCGGTTAGAACTAGGCATCAATCAAATGGAGAAAAACAATGGCCCTTGAACTCCCTGCCCTGCCTTACGCCTATGACGCGCTCGGCCCCTATATGTCAAAAGAAACCCTCGAGTTTCACCACGACAAGCATCACATGGTTTATGTGACCAATGGCAATAATCTTTTGAAGGATTCACCGCTGGCGTCGCTTTCAATCGAAGAGATTTGCAAGAAGGCGTTTGCCGACAAGACCGCTGGTCTCGTCAACAATGTGGGCCAGCATTATAACCACAATCATTTCTGGAACTGGATGAAGGCAGGCGGCGGCGGCAACAAGTTACCCGCCAAATTGGCCAAGGCCGTGGATGCTGATCTCGGCGGCTATGACAAGATGCGGGCAGACTTCGTGCAGGCTGGCCTCACGCAGTTTGGTTCGGGCTGGTGCTGGATTGCGGTCAAGGATGGCAAGCTCGCCATCATGAAAACCCCCAACGGCGAGAACCCGCTGATGCATGGCGCATCGCCCATTCTGGGCTGCGATGTGTGGGAGCACAGCTATTACATCGACTATCGCAACGCGCGGCAGAAATACCTGGAAGCCTTTGTCGACAGCCTGGTGAACTGGGACTACGTCGAGGCGATGCACGCCAAGGCATAATTCATTTTGACACTGGTTCCCGTCTTTGACGGCCACAATGATGTGCTGCTCCGGCTCTGGATGAAGCCGGGGGGCGATGCTGTGGCTGAATTTCTGGGGGGTGACGGCAAGGGCCACCTGGATTTGCCGCGCATGAAGGCGGGGGGATTTGCCGGGGGCTTTTTTGCGATCTTTGCGCCCAGCGACAGTGAAGACCTGCCTGATGATGAGGAGGTCAACCCGCCGCTGGCTGGTCAAATCCCGCAGCCCAGTGCCTTGCGGAAAACCCTCGAAATGGCTTCCCTATTGTTTCGCATTGAGGCGGCATCGGGTGGGCACTTCAAGGTTTGCCGGAGTGCCGATGAAATCCGGGCCTGTCTGGCGCAAGGCGTGATCGCCGCGGTGTTTCATATTGAAGGGGCGGAAGCCATTGACGAGAAATTCAAGGTTCTCGATGTGCTTTATGAAAGCGGGTTGCGCTCTCTGGGGCCGGTGTGGAGCAGGTCCAATATTTTCGGGCATGGCGTTCCGTTTCGTTTTCCCTCAACAGGCGATACGGGCGATGGGCTGACGGACATTGGAAAAAACCTCATCCGCTATTGCAACGAACGGCGCATACTCATTGATCTATCCCACCTCAATGAAAAAGGCTTCTGGGAAGCAGCGAAGATCAGCACCGCGCCTTTGGTTGCCACCCATTCCAATGCCCATGCAATTTGCGCCTCCTCGCGCAATTTGAACGATGACCAGATCAGGGCCGTCAGGGACAGCGGCGGCATGATCGGGCTGAATTTCGCCACGGGCTTTTTGCGCGAGGATGGCCGCTGGAGGAGCGACACGCCGCTCGACATTATGCTGCGCCATTTGGATCACCTGCTGGAGATTGCGGGTGAGGATTGCGTGGCGCTGGGCTCGGATTTCGATGGCGCCAAAATTCCCGCAGCCCTTGGCGATGCCGCAGGCCTGCCAAACCTGATCGAGGCCATGCGCGAGAAGCAATATGGCGAGGCGCTGATCACCAAAATCGCCCACGGGAACTGGCTGAATGTGCTGGAGCGGACTTGGGGTTAGTGCCAATTCGGCTAGGAATGAATGATTGCAGGAGATTCGCCCTTGAGCACACAAGCAACTCTGGCCGTGAATGTCAGCCACGACAGCCAAGAATGCGTTTGGTACGTGCTGTCGTCAGATATACCGGGCTTGCATGCGGAGGCTGAAACGCTGGACGAATTGATCACTATTGTTTCCGACGTGGCCCCGGATTTAATTGTTGCGAACATGTCGGACACCGCGTCTGATATGGCCATCCGTATTCAACACGTGGTCAACACCAAGCCCGCTCGTACCGCCTGAATGAGTTCCAAACTTTATCATAATCATTTTCTGGAGAGGCCAAGATGAAAAAATACATCATACGTGCGGCTCTTCATGACGAAACAAACGAAGGTTGGATATGGACAACCGAGCATCCCTCAAGGACTGTGGTGCGCATAGTTGGAGCCGATGGAAAACAAAAAATATACTGCATAGCCCGAAAGATTGATGATAATTTTTTGAATCTATATAATCAAACTCCAAAAGAAAAACGTACATTGGCAACTTTGGGTAAGAAATGTCGCATAAACATTGATTCGAATGGTGAGTTCCCAACGGTCGTAATGGGTCAATGGTATCGTGACGCATTGGGTATTGCAGAAAAAGATAGGAAGGAGGGGCCGGTAAGCTTAGATATTAGGTCTTTCGGCTGTTGGCCGTTTTCGTGGTGGGGCGCGATTAGAGCGGCTGCTCATCATCCCGATATAGTAGTTCGAATCGGTATTTCATTAGGTGTATTAGGATTTGGTCTGGGGTTGGTGGCTTTAATGCCTCCCCTGCTCAGAATTTTCAAAATTGAAGAACTGTGCCAGTCATACATTGTCGTGGTCGGATCAATTATTGCAGGTTTCATTGGTTGGTTCTCGTGCAGACGACCATCAATTCATTAAAATAAGTTTATGGAAAAAATCGCTATTCTTGGTTGGGGCTCGCTGCTTTGGGATGAAAGAGCGGAGTTCGACGGTTGGCATGAGCCTTGGCAGGACGATGGTCCAAGCTTGAAGATTGAATTCTCCCGCATTTCGAAATTCCGGTTGGGCGCTTTGACATTGGTGATTGACCCAGACAATGGCTGCCCCACCGCCGTGGCTTATTGCCTTAGCCGCCGCAGTGAGATCAGGCAAATCATCGAAGATCTTCGTAACCGAGAGGGTCAAGGGAGTAGTATTGGCTATTTTCACCAGAATGGACCCAATCAATTTCGTGACGAACCAACATTTGAGGCAATAGTGGCTTGGGCTGCCTCCAAAGCACTGAACGGGGTAGTTTGGACCGATCTTCGATCAAACTTCGCCAAGGAAACCGGAAAGTCGTTCTCAGTTGAAAACGCCCTCGACTATCTGGTCGGGCTTGAAGGCGAGGCAAAGGCTAAAGCAGAACAATATCTAAAATTGGCACCCGAATTTGTCCAAACGCCGCTGCGCAAGGTATGGGCAGCGCAAAGTCAGGTCGACTCCGGTCATTAGCCATGCTAATAATCCTCCATGAAACTCTCCGACTGGCTCACTAATACCTCGACTTCCCAATCGGAATTTGCCCGGCGTCTTGGGGTTACCCAGGGGCGGGTTTCGCAGGTGGTGGCGGGGGAGCGGCCTTCGCTGGAGTTGGCGATGAAGATTGCCGGCGCCACGTCCAATCAGGTTCGGCCGGAAGATTTTGAGGATATTACCATGACAAAGACGCTCGATACGGTGGAAGAAGCGATCAAGGCCGTGGCCAATGGCGAACTGGTTGTGGTGGTTGATGATGATGACCGCGAGAATGAGGGCGATCTCATTGGCGCTGCCGCCAAGATCACCACGGAGCAAATGGCCTTCATGGTGCGCCACACATCCGGCATTGTGTGCACGCCGATGGCGGCAGAAGAAGCGCGACGGCTGAAACTTGATCCCATGGTGGCGCTGAATGATGCGCCGATGGGCACCGCCTTCACCGTGACGATTGATTACAAGGAAGGGTTGACCACGGGCATTTCGGCACGCGAGCGCTGCGCCACGGTTCACGCGCTGGCCAACAAGAATGTGCAGGCAGAAGATTTTGTGAGGCCCGGCCATATATTTCCGCTGGTGGCAAAGTCCGGCGGCGTGCTCATGCGCTCAGGCCACACGGAGGCTGCCGTTGACCTCGCACGGCTTGCAGGATTTGCGCCAGCCGTGGGTGTCATTTGCGAGTTGGTGAATGATGATGGCACGGTGAAGCGGGGGCCACAGGTTTTGGCGTTCGCCCGCGAGCATGGCTTGAAAATCATTTCAGTTGCTGATCTCATTGCCTATCGCCAACAGCGCGAACGGCTGGTGGAGCAAACGGCGAAGTTTGCAGTGCCGACTAAAATTGGCAGCGCTGAGGGCTATTCCTATGTGACGCCATTTGATGCGGTTGAACAACTGGCGCTGGTCTATGGCGACATATCGGGCGGCAAGAATATTCCGGTCCGGCTGCACCGGGAAAATGTCCTCGAAGACGTGTTCGGCAATCGCGACACGCTGGAAGCGGTGTTTGAGATTTTCAAGCGGGAAGGCAAAGGCGTTCTGGTTTATCTGCAGGAAGGAACCGCAGGGGTTCCCGCGAGCCAGCTATCAGCGGAAAAATCCGGCAGTGACGCAAGCCGGGCGCGCACCTGGCTGGACATTGGCCTTGGCGCACAAATCCTCCGCGATCTCAGCGTCAGTTCGATCCGGCTCATCTCATCCAGCAACCGGCACTACGTGGGCCTCTCCGGCTTTGGCATCGAGATTGTGGAAACGATCAAGCTGGGGCATTAAGCGGGTGATAACGCCAGACGGAAACACCGGAAGTCTCCCTCCCCCTTGTGGGGAGGGATTAAGGGTGGGGGTCGTTCCGAACCCGCCGCGTGCTTGTTGAACCTATATTTTCACCTCTTCCAGACCCCCACCCCAGCCCTCCCCACAAGGGGGAGGGAGACTCAGATTGATCACGCTCTAAGCCGTTGGCTGCAGATCGCCGGCGATGTGGCGGCCTTCGGCCAGCCAGCGGGCGAAAGCGGGCTCCTGTTTGGCGGCCTGGCTTTCATAGAGTGCGAGATCCTCGGCATGGAAGACATCGCGCCACCTTCCACTCTCGGCCTTGTTGAAGAAGCGATCCGCTCCATTGTCGAACAGGGCCATGACGTTTGGCATCAAGTCCCTGCCCTGTTTTTTCATGGTTTCGAATGTGGCTGCCTGGACAAGGGTTGGCCAGGTTTCCTCATCGATTGTGATCTCAAGAAAACCAGCAACACGGCGCATCTCTTTGGATAGATCACGCTTGAGATCGACATAGTGAACCAATAGCAGATTGGGGCTTTCACGCTCGGCCCAATAGGTTTTGTGGAAATC
>JANNXN010000049.1:0-46790 GCA_031409595.1 Rhodobiaceae bacterium | reverse complement strand
GCATGGCCCCGTTCACGGACAAGTGTTGACTGCAACGCGGTGTTATCCTGCTTCATCGCCTCCACTGTTTGGGCGCTCAAGAGATCGGAATGCTCCCCCCGCAGCACGGCAACTGGAAAGTCGCGGGAGTGCGAGAACAATTCCCGCAAATCTGATGGCTTCCCCGATTCGATGTTTTCCACCGTCGGAAATGTCAGGGCCAAAGCGGAATCATAATTGACATGCGGCACACCATCGATCTCTCGGAACAGTCTATCCGCAAACGAACGCCACTCGTCAGCTGTCAATTTTTCGAAACCCAGATTGCTCCGCTTCAGCGTGCTGACGGCATCACCCCAAGACTTGAATTCATTTTTCACGCCAAGATTGTTCCGTATGCGGAGCAACCCAGCTGGGTCCAGCCGTGATCCAATGTCATTGAATAAAATTCCCGCTAGCCTCGGCTTATGTTGAGCAGCCATCAGTGCCGCCACAATGCCGCCGCGGGATGTGCCAATCACGGCAACGCGGTTGATTTTCAAATAATCCAGCAGCGCCACCGTGTCGGCGAGCTCCACATCAGCCCGATATGTTTGCGGATCTGGCGCATGTTGAGATAGCCCCCGGCCACGAAAATCAACAGCAATTACGCGCCTTTTCTGCGCTATCACAGGTGCAATTGTTTCAAAGTCTTTGCTGCTGCGCGTGAGTCCAGGAAGGCACAACACCGGCGCCAGCTCAGAATCATGTGTTGCGTAATCGCGCGCGTAGAGGCGTAGACTATCCGCACTCTGATAATAGATATCGGTGTAGGCTGAGGCCTCAGTCACAGCTCTTGATGAGCGCGCCAATCGAACCGCCCTCACAAAGGCCGGGGGCCGGCCCACCACTGGCTGCAACAGCAACTGCAGCAGGCGAGCCGCGTTTCAGATCAGCAGTCATCGGGCGAACTGATTTGGGCGCCAACCGGGAGCGATAGATGTGCGTATTCTGCAGAACTTTCTGCACATATTGCCGTGTCTCCTGGAATGGAATGGATTCAACCCAGTCGATCGGGTCAACTTGCCCGCTCCGTGGATCGCCATATTCTTTCACCCACTCAACTGATCGGCGGGGCCCGGCGTTATAGGCAATCAATGTCAGCACATAGGAACCATTGAAATCGTCAATGAGGTCGGCAAGATGTGCAGCCCCCAGTTTGACGTTATAAGCGGGATCACCCGTCAATTTTGATTGCGCATATTTGACCCGGTACTGCTTGGCGATGAGTTTGGCGGTTCCCGGCATCAACTGCATCAGCCCCTGCGCACCAACTTTGCTGCCAGCATTCGGGTCAAATTCACTCTCCTGTCGTGAAAGCGCATAAACCAGCGAAGCTTCAACCGGCTTGCCCATTTGCGGCCAGCTTGGCAGGGCCTTTGTGGGGTATGACCAAAAATCTATGTCGACATTGCGCTGGCTCGAAGCCTTGGCCAAGCGCAATGCCATGGTCGTGCCGCCTGCCTGCTTGACCAGTGCGGCCACCGCATTCATCTCGTCTGTCGTATCAAAACGGCTGGCTAGGGACCAAAGGAACATGCCGAGCGATGGTTTGCCATCCGCCTTGGCAACCATGCGAAAGGCCCTGACTACCTCGTCGCGGTCAACTCTGGCGATAGCTGCAGCCGATGCCTGACCGTTATCAATCGTCTCTGGAGTTTTGCCTAAGCCGATTTGCTCCCGAGCCAGCTGGCCATAAAACACTGTGGAGTGTTGCGCCGCGCGTTCATAAGATTTGGTTGCGGTGGCTTTGTCACCGAGTGCCGCATAGCTTCGGCCAATCCAATAATGGGCGCGGGCCTTTTCAGTACCGCTAGGAGCAAGTGCAGCCAGTTTGTTGAAATGAACAAGGGCTGTTTCCGGATTGCCAAGTGAACGAAGCGCTATCCAACCGGCAAGAAACTCGCCCTCAACCGCACTTGGCCCCGAACTGATGCCATGCGATTTTGCAATCTGATAAGCCGCTCTTGCGGAATCTTTATGCGTGAGACCAATCGAGTGACGCACAACAATGCGTCTCTCAGCCCACCAGGCTTCGGCATCGCCCATTGCGGCGGCTGTGTTTGGAACTGTCGCAAGCACCGCTCGGGCCTTCGCATAGCGTTCAAGTTTCCGCAGATAGCGCAGCAGTGCATACTTCATGCCGGGCTGTTCGCGCATCGAAGCGGGCAGGCGGCCATACTGTTTCTCAGCACCTGCAGCCCCCCTCAGAAGCGCCTGAGCTGCCTTGGCCGCATTTTGATAATCAGAACCCAGACGCTTTGAATTGCGAATGGCGCCGTTGGTTTCCTGCGCAAACACCATGCGCCACATCCGGCGCTTGTGATCATCGCCGCTCAGAAGCGACTTGAATTCCGAGGCCACAGACTTTTCAAGTTCGGGCGATATCTCAGCATCGCTCCAAACCCGCATGACCCATTGATGCGCCGCATTTGTGTCGCCCTTTGCCAAACTGGCGCGCGCCAGTGCCAGGCGGCCCTCACTGGAAACCGGCTCACGCTCGGCAAAATGTGAGAGAATTAATCCTGGCTGCTCATTGTTTTCGTAAAGCGCCTGTTCCGCCCGCTTCATCAGTGTTTCAGCGAGTGGCCATTTTGGCGCGGCCACCAGAAAATCCATGATGCGCCGGTAGCCGGCGTCCTTCCAGTGATCCCTGAGATACAAAAGCTCCACCAGTTTGATCGCCGCTTCATCGCCAGAGCGCTCAGCCAGGCTTCCAGCGTCAATAAAGTTGCCTTTGAGGGCAAGTTCAGTCGCCTGAACAGCGAGGCTTGAGACCTGTGATGCAGCAAAAGCAGGATCCGGAGACAGAACAGCCGAAACCGGCACCAGAGCAGAGCTCATGATGACCGTGGATACGATTACTCTGCAAAACCTGCGAAACACCATCAAATCTTTGCCCAATTTCCTGCCAACGGCTGAGTTGGCTATATCACAATTGCTTGCCGGTCCAAATATGAACGTCTATGGTGCCCAAACACTTGGGTTGCGGACTTAACAACCGTATGCGGCCTATGGTTACCAATTTATTACCAAACGAGGTTCGCCGTGAATTTTAGAGGGTCATTTCCTGCTCTGATTACGCCAATGAAGGACGGAAAGGTGGATGAAGCCGCATTTCGCAAATTTGTCGCATGGCAGATCAAGGAAGGAAGCGCCGGGCTCGTTCCCGTGGGAACAACTGGCGAATCGCCAACCCTTTCGCCCGCCGAACACAAGCGCGTGGTAGAAATTTGCATTGAAGAAGCCGCCGGCCGCGTTCCTGTCATCGCGGGCACCGGTTCCAACAACACCGCCGAAGCCATAGAATACACGGTCCATGCGAAAGAAGCAGGCGCTGATGCCGCTCTGGTTGTTGTGCCCTATTATAACAAGCCAACGCAGGATGGCCTCTACGCGCATTTTCGCGCCGTGGCAGAATCCGCCGACATTCCAATATTCGTCTATAATGTTCCGGGCCGAACAGTGGCGAACATAACAGTCGAGACCTTGGCAAGATTATCCAAAGATGTTTCCAACATCATCGGCACCAAGGACGCATCAGCCGATTTGACCAGACCCTCGCTGCAACGCATGGCATCAGGCGAGCAGTTCATTCAACTCTCTGGCGAAGATGGAACAGCGCTTGGCTTTAACGCCCATGGCGGTGTTGGCTGCATATCGGTGACAGCGAATGTGGCCCCGAGGCTTTGCTCAGAGTTTCAGGCGGCAACACTTAAGGGCGATTACGGAACAGCGCTCAAGCTGCAAGATCGTTTAATGCCTTTGCATCACGCCTTGTTCGTGGAGAGCAGCCCCGGCCCGATTAAATACGCAGTCAGCCTTCTCGGTCATTGCCTGCCAGATACGAGGCTGCCGCTGGTTCCGGTGACTGAATCAACAAAAAAAACTGTCCGCGCGGCAATGGTTCATGCAGGCCTGTTGAACTGACATGTCGGCAAAAAGCGGCGGCACAAAAGCGGCCCGAAAACAAGTGGGCATCAAAGTGGTGGCCGACAACCGCCGCGGCCGCTACGAATACGAAATACTTCAAACTTTTGAAGCAGGGCTTGCGTTGCAGGGGTCCGAAGTTAAATCGTTGCGTGAAGGTCGCACCAATCTGGCCGAAGCCTACGCAACGATGAAGCAGGGCGAGCTTTTTCTCCTGAACTCCAACATTCCGGAATATCGCGAAGCCAACAGGTTTAATCACGATCCCAAGCGCCCCCGCAAATTGCTGCTGCACGCCAAGGAAATTCAGAAACTTGCCGTTGGCGTTACCCGCGAAGGCTTGACGATCATTCCATTGAAAATTTTCTTCAATACGCGTGGCCGCGCAAAAATCGATATCGCTCTGGCCAAGGGCAAAAAACTTCACGACAAACGCGAGTCAATCAAAGACCGTGATTGGAACCGCGAAAAATCCAGATTGCTGCGCGACAAGGGATAACACGTGCAACACCTTGTCGGATGCAAACTGCCGGACGTTGAGCTCATCCGCACCCGAGGCGGCGCAATCAATCCAGCCAGGCTTTCCAGCACTTGCGTGTACTTCTGCTACCCCTACACTGGCAGGCCGAACCACCCGAATCCACCGGGTTGGGATGACATCCCAGGGGCCCATGGCTCAACACCGCAAGCGCTGGCATATTCCGAACTCGCGGATGAATTTGCAAGACGCAATGTGCAGGTTTTTGGCGTGAGCTTTCAAAGCACCGAATGGCAAACCGAATTTGCCGTTCGCTCATATCTCAAAATTCCGCTGTTATCCGACCAGGCAAAGGAATTTTCAACTGAACTCGCATTGCCAACATTCAATGCAGGCCCCGAGGCATTCCTGACGCGGATAACACTTCTGGCTCAACAAGGCGCAATTACCGCCGTCAGATTTCCGGTGGCAGAACCCGAATGCGATGCGATTGAAATTCTTGAGCTGCTGACATCGTGATCCTTATCGCACTAGGCAGTAACATTGATGGGCCTTGGGGCAATTCCTCTGAAACCGTTGCGCAGGCCCTGACCGAGTTAAATCGCGATCCTCTAAGGTTGATAAAAGCCTCCCGCCTGCTGCTGACAGCACCGTTCGGGAAACCAGATCAGCCCCCTTATGTGAATGGCGTTGCACAAATCGAGACTCTGCTTTCGCCCGGCAAGCTGTTGCAACGCCTCCACGCGATTGAAAAGGCAGCGGGCCGCGAGCGCGCTGAAAGATGGGGGCCCCGCACTCTTGATCTGGACATCATCGACTATGATGGCCTGGTTTTGGCAGAGCAGGGGCTGACCTTGCCCCACCCCGGAATTGCTGAGCGTATTTTCGTGCTCAAGCCAATCGCGGAAATAGAACCCGGTTGGCGGCACCCATTGACTCAAAAATCAGCCCGGGAGATGCTGGACTTGCTGAATGGCGTTGCAGAAGGCCAGGAAATTTAATCAGCCCTTAACGCTCGTCAGCCACTATTGAGAATGCGGCGTGTTATTTTGCCGAGGTGGGTGTGTATGCTTAAAACAGTCCGGGTGGCCATCGTCACCATATGCGCTTTCAGCGCAACGCCCGCATTGGCAGATACCAGTGGTCTCATAATTTATGGCGGCATGAGAACTGAGCAGACCGACGTGGTGCCGCTGCCCGATTGGGATCCGGAGATTGCCACAACCCACCGGATCGTGAATTTCAAGGAGCCACTGGAACCCGGCTCAATCCTCATTCGCACAGAGGAGCGTCGCCTCTACTTCGTGCTGCCTGACGAGAAAGCCATCATGTATCCGGTAGGGGTTGGCCGCGAAGGCTTCACCTGGTCTGGAGAAAATGTGATTACGAGGAAAGCAGAGTGGCCAGATTGGCGTCCTCCGCAAGTCATGGTTGAGCGCGAAGCCCAAAAAGGCAAAATACTTCCAGCCTTCCTGCCAGGCGGCCCTGACAATCCTCTGGGCGCCCGCGCACTCTATATAGGTGACACGGAATACCGCATTCATGGCACAACCCAGCCCTGGAGCATCGGCAGGGCCGTTTCCTCGGGCTGTATCCGCATGATGAACGACGAAGTTATTGATCTATTTGAGCGCGTTGAAGTCGGCGCTCTGGTTGTCGTCGAGTAATCCCATAAATATTTTACCCTATTGCTTGCCAAGCCGGTAACCATAAACGCTCCATTAACTTAATAGCTGCAATACTGAGACCGTAATGTGTTTGTGGGGTTCGAGTATGCGTATCGTTTCAGGTGCCAAGTTCAATATTTTGGCTTCAGCTGCACTTGCGGTCATGTTGGCAGCGTGTTCCAGTTCAGTTGATCGCTTTGCCGACAATCCATCCAATGCTGATCCCGTTTACACCGCTTCCGTGCCAAAGCCGAAGCGTGTGGTTTATGCTTCAGAAGATGACGTAATCACGTCGCGCCCGCTCACCGGCGCGCCGTTGAAAAAACCAACATACACCTACCAAAAGCCAGCCTTCCAGCAGCCTGAATATACGGAGCAGGTTTATGAGGAACCAGCGCCAGCGCTTAAGAAGCCGGTCACCAGCAAGACGGGAACCGTGCGCGTTGCAGAAGGCATGACGCTCTATTCAATTGCCAGAGCCAATGGCTTGACGGTTTCCCAACTTGCAGAAGCCAATAGAATTCCACCTCCATATACGGTCAGCACGGGCCGCGTTCTTCGCATTCCGGGTGTGAAGCAGGCCCGAGCCCCTAAGGCGATCATTGACGATCAAGCAGAGGCAGCACCTGGGTCACACGTCGTAGCCAGTGGCGAAACGCTTTATTCGCTCGGCCGCAAGTTTGGCACATCGCCATTTGCGATCGCAGATTTGAACGGCCTGTCTCGTGACGGCGCGCTGTCCGTAGGCCAGAGCCTGCGCATTCCCGGCGGCAACGCTCAAAAATCCGACGACAGGGTTGTTGCCAAGAACGACCAGGAAGATTCTGCTCCCGTTGAAGAATCCGAAGTTGCGGAAATCCCCGCCAAGGAAATTGTCACTCCAGAACCAGCACCAGCCCAAACAGTGGCCACCATGCGTTGGCCGGTTAAGGGCAAAGTCATTTCTGAATTTGGCAACAAGCCAAATGGCCTGAAGAACGAAGGTATCAACATCGCCGTTCCTGAAGGCACAGGAGTTCGCGCAGCAGAAAGCGGCGTCGTCGCTTATGCAGGCAATGAACTCAAAGGTTACGGCAATCTCGTGTTGATCCGTCACGAAGGTGGCTGGGTCACAGCCTATGCTCATGCAAAGGAATTGTTCGTAAAGCGCGGTGACACCGTCAAGCGCGGCGACGTCATCGCAAAAGCCGGCCAGACCGGATCAGTGTCAAGTCCGCAGTTGCATTTTGAAGTTCGCAAAGGTGCAACAGCAATGGACCCGCTGAAGTTCTTAAGTTCGACTACAGCCTCTAACTAAATTTAATCTCCACTGCAAGTTGGAGCCCGGTAGCCATGCCGGGCTTCTTCGTTTTAAGACTGCAGCTTCGTGCCTGTCTTGCCCGCCACATCCTGAATGTATTGCCAGGCCACGCGGCCCGAGCGGCTGCCGCGGGTGACTGACCATTCGATGGCGCCAGCATGAAGGTCCAAGCCCTTGAGTGGCAGCTTGTAGTAAGCAGCGTAAGAATCCACCATTTCGAGAAACTCATCCTGCGAACAATTGTGAAAACCCAGCCACAGGCCAAATCTGTCAGACAGCGAGACTTTTTCTTGCACGGCTTCCGATGGATTGATCGCGGTTGACCGCTCATTTTCAATCATGTCACGGGGCAGCAAATGCCTGCGGTTTGAAGTGGCGTACAGAATCACGTTGTCAGGCCGACCTTCAATCCCGCCATCAAGTGCGGCTTTCAAGGATTTGTATGAGGCATCCTGACCATCAAATGAAAGATCATCACAGAATACGATGAAGTGCAGCTTGGGCGAACCACGGAGAATTGACATCAGTGCGGGCAGGCTCTCAATGTCCTCACGGTGGATTTCAATGAGCTTCAATGAGCCGTTGAATTCCTGGTTAACCGAATGATGCAGGGCCTTTACCAGCGAAGATTTGCCCATGCCGCGCGCGCCCCAAAGCAGCGCATTATTGGCGGGCAGGCCTTTGGCAAAACGCCGTGTATTCTCATGCAAAATATCACGTGTCTGATCAATGCCTTTCAGCAAAACAAGATCAATACGATTGACTTTTAGAACCGCTTCCAACCTCGGTGGTGAGGCATGCCACACATAAGCGCTCACTCGCTGCATGTCGCTTGCGGCGGGGGCAGGCGGAGCCAGGCGGTCCAAAGCGTCCGCGATACGCGAAATCAGTTCATTGTCAGATTTAGGTGCCATGCCAAGCTCTTAGCTGCCATCCGGTGTTTCGTAAATCCCTCTGTTGCAATGCCGCAATCCATCGCTATATTCCGCCCAAATCGAAATTGGGCCAAGTCGAGGGCTCTGCAACCCCTTAGGAGCAATCCATGTTCATAACACCTGCCTACGCCCAAGCTTCGGGGTTCCCACCCCTGGGCGACTTTATGAGCATGATATTGCCGCTCGTCATGATTATGGCCGTGTTCTGGTTTTTGCTCATCCGCCCGCAGCAACGCAAGATGAAAGAACACCAGGACATGATCAGCAAGGTGGCCCGTGGCGACACTGTGGTAACCACCGGCGGCCTTATCGGAAAGGTTTCCAAAGTCGTAGATGACAAGGAATTGCTTGTTGAAATTGGCGAGAACGTAAAAGTGCGCGTATTGCGCCACGGCATTTCCGATGTGCGCGCCAAGGGCGAGCCGGTAAAAGCTGAAACCAAGTAACAGCTAAATGCAGCACTTCTCCAGATTCCAGTCCCTCGCGATCATTGCATCTGTCCTGTTAGGCATGCTCTTCGCCATGCCCAATGTGCTGACACCCGCCTGGCAGGCGAAGTTTGAAAGCTACCTTGGCGCCAAACCCATGACATTGGGCCTGGATTTGCAGGGCGGATCAAACGTGGTGATGGAGATTGATCAGAAAGACCTGAGAGATCAGTTGTCGCAACAACTCTCAAGCGACATTCGCGCCACCCTGCGGGAAGCGAAGATTGGCTACAAGGGAATTACCAAAACCGAAACCGGTGTAACGGTCCGCCTTTCGAATAGTGCGGATCTGGACAAGGCCAAAGTCGAGCTCGCAAAGTTGCGGCAACCACTGGGTGGGGGCCTGCTGGCAACTGGCATAGCGTTGAATCTTTACGACCTCACTGCTGAGGGCGAGCAGCTGACCATGACGATTTCAAGCCAGGGGTTGGACGCCAAGATCAGCCTGGTGATTACCCAAACGCTTTCAATTCTTGAAAACCGTTTGAATGCAATTGGAACCAGTGAAATAACCATCCAACAGCAGGGCAAGGACCGCATCGCCATTCAGCTGCCAGGCATTCAGGACCCGGACAAAGTCAAAGTAATTCTAGGCACCACTGCAAAACTCACATTTCAACTGGTTTGCGAGGAACAGCCGACAGCCGAAAATCAAGCGCCTCCGCAGGAATGCCGGGCTTTGCCGCTCAAGGAAACGCCAGATCAAATGATGTGGGTCCAAACGTCCAGCAGGGCGACCGTGGACGGCGCTGACCTGACAGATGCCCAACCGAGCTTTGATCAAAACAATCGGTCAGTTGTCACATTTAGATTTAACCAAAAGGGTTCCCTTCGATTTGCCAAGCTGACGCAGGAAAATGTCGGCAAACCATTCGCCATTGTTCTCGATAACATTGTTGTCAGCGCTCCAAACATCAATGAACCTATTCTTGGCGGCTCCGGTCAGATTTCCGGCAATTTCACGACGGAAGAAACCGCCAATTTGTCGGTTGTGTTGCGTTCGGGTGCACTGCCGGCAAAACTGATCACAGTGGAAGAGCGCACCGTTGGCCCAAGCCTCGGCTCTGACTCCATCAAAGCTGGATTCAACGCGGCCATACTGGGCCTCATTCTCGTGATGATTTTTATGGTGGTGGCCTATGGCCTGTTCGGCCTTTTCGCCAACATAGCCCTGCTGATCAATCTCATGCTGCTCATCGCCGTCATGTCATTCGTGGGTTTCACGCTCACGCTCCCTGGCATCGCCGGCATCGTGCTCACCATGGGCATGGCGGTTGACTCCAACGTCATCATCTTCGAGCGCATGCGTGAAGAATGGCGCAATGGGCGCACGGCCCTGAACTCAATTGAAACTGGTTTCAAATCCGCCCTGGCAACCATCCTCGATTCAAATTTCACGGCGCTCATCGCAGCAGTGGTGCTGTTCGGTGTGGGTTCGGGGCCGGTGCGCGGCTTCGCCGTTACCCATGTCATCGGCATTCTCACAACAATGTACACGGCCTATACGGTCACCCGCTTCATTGTTTCAATTTGGGCACGCTGGGCGAGACCCAAGGAGGTTCCGCTGTAAGGCGGAGTTGATCATATGGCATATAGACCAATCAGATTTATTCCCGACGACACGAAAATTCCGTTCATGCGCATCAGCCGTTTCGGCTTTTTCGTATCCGGCCTGCTGAGCCTGGCCTCGCTCTTGTTGTTTCTGTTCGTCGGCCTCAATGTCGGGGTGGATTTCAAGGGCGGAACCGTAATCGACATCCGAACAGAGCAGCCCGCAAACATCGATCAAATGCGTGAAAAGCTTGACGGACTTGGGCTGGGCTCCATTGAGCTGCAAGAGTTCGGCTCGCCCAATGATTTGAAAATCAAGGTCGGCGCCCAGGATGGCGGAGACGCTGCCCAGCAGGTAGCGCTCGACAAAATCAAGACAGCCCTGGGGGCTGGCGTCGAATATCGGGCCGTTGATGTGGTGGGCCCCAAAGTATCCGGTGAATTGGCCGAACAGGGTATTATTGCCGTTGTGGCGGCGATCCTGGGTATCCTGATTTACGTGTGGTTCCGCTTCGAATGGCAGTTTGCAATTGGCGCCGTTGTTTCATTGCTGCATGACGTGCTGCTCACCATCGGCCTGTTCTGCCTGCTGCGCATTGAATTCAATCTCCAGATCATCGCCGCGATTCTGACGATCGTTGGTTACTCGTTGAATGACACAGTTGTGGTGTTCGACCGCATCCGCGAATACTTACGCAAATATAAAACCATGCCTTTGGCTGAACTTATCGAATTTTCACTGAACTCGGTCTTGCCGCGTACAATCTTGACATCGGTTACAACGATGCTGGCTCTCGTGGCGCTCTATTTCTTTGGTGGTGAAGTGTTGAGCGGATTCACTTTCACAATGATCTGGGGCGTTGTCATCGGTACCTATTCTTCAATCTTTATCGCCTCGCCGGTTCTCATTCTCCTGGGCACCAATCGTGAAAGCTCCAGAGTGCAGGCCAAGGCAAAACCGGCGCGGCCTTGAGCCTTCATTTACCGCAGCGAGTTCCGATTGATGCTTACGGCAATGGCGGCTTTCGTTTTGCCAACATGTCCCACCTGGGTTCGCTGCTCGTCATTCCCAGCGGCATGTATGCTTGGGAGGTTAGTGATCTGGGCTCCCTCGAACCAAATGACTTTGCTCTGGTTTTCGAAGACGCCAGCGACATCGACTTTCTCCTGCTCGGAACCGGCGAGACAATGGCAAGGCCACCCAAGGCGGTAGTGGAGCATTTCGCCAAGAACAAGCTTCCAATTGATTTCATGAGCACCGGTTCTGCCGTTCGAACCTACGGCGTGCTGCTGGCTGAAAAACGCAAAGTGGCCGCCGCCTTCATCGCTGTGCAGAATGCCACATGAATGACTATTGCCAGGAACTGGTAGCCAAGGCCGACAAGGATCGTTACCTGAGCTGCCTCTATGCGCCAGCCGAAGCACGGCCACACCTCTTTGCGCTCTATGCCTTCAACATAGAAATCACCCGCATCCGTGAAGCCGTCAGCGAGCCCCAAATTGGCTTGATCCGCCAGCAATGGTGGCTGGATACTATCGGCGGAATTTATGCAGGCGCAATCCAGGATCATCCCGTGGCTCAGGCCCTGGCGCGGGCAATCGATATCGCGAAACTTCCGAAGCAGCCACTTAGCAATCTCATCACCGCCCATGAATTCGACCTCTATGACGACATCTTTCCCAGCCTCAATGAGCTGGAAGGCTATCTCGGCGAAACGTCTTCGGCGCTCATTCAAATGGCGTGCCTGATACTTGGCGCGTCGGCCCCGGAAGTGGCGGGACTGGCGGGAGTAGCGCTCGGAATAGCAAAAATGTTGCATGATCCTCGCATGCCCAAAAACCTTGACCTCAAAGCCCATGCCCGCAAACGCCTCGCAGAAGGCCGCGCGCAGCCAGTTCCGCCCCAGGCGCTTCCGGCGTTCCTGCCCGCAAGCCTCACTGAGGTCTATCTCCGCCAGCCCAAGCCTTCACAATTTCGCCGCCAACTTCGCCTCTGGATGGCGGCGCGACAAGAGAGATTCTAGGAGAGAACATGGGATTGGCCGCTAGACTTGAAGTTCTCGTCCCCGATCTTTCGGCCACACTGGCAAGGTTTCCGGTTCCGGCCGCCGCCGCATTGGCGCTCTGCGCCTACGGCAACATTGATGGTTTTGGCGCGTCCAGCTCAAGCGAAATCATATCGGCAGCCTCTGCGGCCTTTATTGCGTCGGGCGCGGCACACCTGTTTGCCGAAGGAAACAATCGGAAAAGGCAGGCCAACGTTGGCCTTGCTTTGGTTGCTGGCGCAGCACTCGCGGCAATTGGTTACTCTGTTTCGATCTTTCAAACGTCATTGCTGTTTCTCTTTGCCGGCTTGATCCCGCTCCTGATGATCGCAGCCTACCTCCGGCGCGGCATAGGGCAGGGAGCCTTGTGGTTGTTCAACTTGCGTTTTGGCCTGGCCGCACTTCTGGCAACAATCGTTGGCTTGCTGTTTGCCGCAGGACTTTCATCAATTGTCGAGGCCCTGAATTTTCTCTTTGGAACAGGGCTTCCCAGCAGATTGCATGAACACATATGGGGCACGGCGGCCACGCTGATTGGCCCCATCTATGGTCTCTCGCTGATGCCGCGCGATCTCAACGAGGAAATTGACATCGCCGGGCAAAAGGGCACGCTGCTTGAGCGCGGCGTCTCGGTTCTTGTCAATTACATCGCTGTGCCGGTCATCATAGTCTATGCCTTGATCCTCCATGCCTATGCGGTGAAGATTTTGTTTCAAGGCGAATTGCCGAAAGGCCAGATCGCCACGATGGTTTCAATCTTTGCAATTGGTGGAACAGCAGCATGGCTGGTGGCCTGGCCATGGCGCGATACCGGAACAAGGCTCTTACGCCTGTTCATGCGCGGCTGGTTCTTCCTCACCATTGTGCCCGCCATTCTGCTCACCATCGCCATTTGGCGGCGTATTGCTGACTATGGTGTAACGCCGGACCGTTACGGCGTGGCGCTCGTCGCTATCTGGGTTGCTTTCATCACGATCTATCTTGCCTTCCGTCGTAACCGCGCCGACATGCGCGCCATTCTCGGCGGCATTGCCATCCTGCTTCTGGCGGGATCAGCGGGACCGTTTGGTGCAAACGGCCTGACCATCACCAGCCAGTTGCAACGATTCACCGACTTGTTGACTGCCAATGGCCTGTTGAGGGATGGGAAAGCCGTGTCGCCATCCGTTTCTCTTGCAAGCGAGTTGGCATCGGAGGGATATTCAATTCTCTATGCATTGCGGGAAGCAGGAGGCATTGAGCGCCTCAGACCGATGTTCGAGGGAAATGAAAAGAATCCCTATGACGCCAACTATGATAGTTGGTCGCAGACCAACAGTGTTGCGGTCTGGTTCAAGTTCTCGCAGTCAAATATTTACGGCGAGACCTGGTATTTCAATGCAAATACGGTTCTTGACCACAGCCTCGCTGGCAGCAATCGGCTTATCGGCCCCTTCCGCAACTTGCAAACCTATAATCTGAATTCACCCCACACCGACATGACGGCGCGGTTTGACGGTAGCAATGTCATTATCAAGGCGGGCGCCAACATGTGGACAGTGCCCGGGATCGAAATTTTCAAAAAAGCCAAGGCCGGAGTTGCTGTGGTGAACCATCCTCAGCCACCGATTCTGTTTGAAATAGCACCGGGTGTTACGATCATTATCGACAGCCTTTCCGCCAAGGTTGGGGACGAGCCGCAGCTGGAAAGCATGAATTTCTGGATCATTCAGCAGCGATAGCGGCAGGCATTCCAAGCCAAGCGGCGAAATCTGCTTTCGCCCGCGACGTGTAGGCGCGTTTCCTCGCCACTGCTTTCTCGCTGTGGTCCAGCCGCTTTCCCTCGACGCGTTTGGGTGCGTCAACCGGCGGGAACAAACCAAAGTTCACGTTCATCGGCTGGAACGAACCTGAACCCTTGTCTGTGATTTCTATATGGCCACCCGTGATGTGATTGATCAGCGCGCCATGGGCCGTTGTCGGCGGTGGAACGGCAAAAGCTTTGCCTAATCGCTCCGCTGCAGCCATCCGCCCCGCCATCAGTCCCATGGCGGCACTTTCCACATAACCTTCAACGCCTGTAATTTGCCCCGCAAAACGCAAGCGCGAACAGGCTCTTAGCCGGAGTTTCTCGTCCAAAACCTTAGGGCTGTTCAAAAACGTGTTGCGATGCAGCCCGCCAAGACGCGCGAACTCGGCGTTCTCCAGGCCCGGAATGGTTTTGAAAACGCGCACCTGATCGGCGTATTTCAGTTTCGTTTGAAATCCCACCATGTTGTAGAGCGTGCCCAGTTTGTTATCCTGCCGAAGCTGCACAACTGCGTACGCCTTCACCAGGGGATCATGCGCATTGGTCAGGCCTCGCGGCTTCATCGGCCCATGGCGTAAGGTTTCTGGTCCGCTTTCCGCCATCACTTCAATGGGCAGGCAGCCGCTGAAATAGGGCGTGGTTTTCTCCCACTCTTTGAAATCGGTTTTCTCGCCGTCGAGTAGCGCCTGCATAAAGGCCTCATACTGCGCCCGGTCCATCGGACAATTGATGTAGTCCTTGCCATTGCCGCCGGGGCCTACCTTGTCATAGCGCGATTGGTACCAGGCCTTGCCCATGTCGATGGACTCACGATGAATGATCGGTGCGATCGCATCAAAGAAAGCCAGATCAGCTTCTCCCGTGAGGCCTCTGATGGTTTCTGCCAGCGCCGGAGACGTGAGCGGCCCGGTGGCCACGATCACATTGTCCCACTCCTCCGGCGGCAAAGCGGTGATCTCGTCAAACTCAACACTCACCAAAGGATGTGCTTTCAAAGTGCGTGTCACCTCTTCCGAAAAACCATCCCGGTCCACCGCCAGCGCACCGCCGGCAGGAACCTGATGCCTGTCAGCGGTTGCCATAATAAGCGAACCAGCCTCGCGCATTTCCCAGTGCAAAAGTCCAACCGCATTCTGATCAGCGTCGTCAGAGCGAAATGAATTGGAGCACACCAGTTCAGCAAACCCGCCCGTCTTGTGCGCGTCAGTTCCAACTTTCGGCCGCATCTCATGCAGCACCACAGGAACCCCCGCCGAAACACAAGCCCAAGCCGCCTCCGACCCCGCCATGCCAGCGCCGATAATATGAACAGGTTTTGTCATGGGGGGAGCCCTTAGCATAAGGCGATGAGTGAAACAAACTCACGGCTTGCAGAAATTTTTGGGGAAGGCCATGACTGGTTCAGGAGTGCTGCCAATGTCATCCATGCTCACCGACCTCGTTGCCGAACTTAACACCATCCGCTCGCAATCCCTTTGGAAGACTGAACGCCCAATTTACTCCCACCAGAGTTCCCATATTGAAGTTGAGGGGCATCGTGAAGTTCTGAACTTCTGCGCCAACAACTATCTGGGGTTGGCCGATCATCCAGCGCTGATTGAGGCAGCCAAGGAGGCGCTTGATAGCCACGGGCTGGGCATGGCGTCCGTCCGCTTTATTTGCGGTACGTCCGATCTTCATGCAAAGCTTGAACGCCGCATTGCTGATTATGTTTGGATGGAAGACGCCATCCTCTATGCCGCCTGTTTTGATGCCAATGGCGGAGTGTTTGAGCCCTTGTTTAGTGAGCAGGATGCCATTGTTTCTGATGCTCTCAACCATGCGTCGATCATTGACGGCATTCGCCTGAGCAAAGCCGCGCGCTACCGCTTTGCCAACGGAGATATGGCCGAACTCGAAATCCAGTTGAAAAAGGCCAGATCGGAAAACAAGCGACGCATAGTGATCGTTACCGATGGCGTGTTTTCCATGGATGGCTATTTCGCCAACCTGGCGGAAATCCGAAAGCTGGCAGATAAACATGACGCCCTGATCATGGTCGATGATTGTCACGCCACTGGCTTCATCGGCCCCCAGGGAAGGGGAACGCCCGCCCGCGCCGGTGTGAGAATTGATATCCTGACTGGAACTTTGGGAAAAGCCCTGGGCGGTTCTGCGGGTGGTTTCATCGCTGCGTGCAAGCCCATTGTTGATCTCATGCGCCAGCGTTCAAGGCCGTACCTCTTCTCTAACGCGCTGCCGCCGCCCATTGTCGCGGCCTCGATCAAGGCTATTGATTTGGCCGAAGAGGGCGATGATCTCCGCGCCCACCTCTTTGCCAATGCCAGTCGCTTTCGGGCAGGAATGACCAAAGCTGGATTTAAAGTTCTGGCAGGTGAACACCCCATCATTCCCGTTATGCTGGGCGAAGCCAAACTGGCGCAAGACATGGCGTCCAAATTGTATGAGCATGGCATTTATGTCACCGGATTTTTCTTCCCCGTGGTGCCCCAAGGCAAAGCCCGGATCAGGACGCAGATGTCTGCGGCCCATGCGCCGGAAGATATTGACGCCGCCATCACGGCTTTCACTGCAGTCGGCAAGGAATTGGGAGTTATCTGATGCGCGCACTTGTTAAAGCTGAAGCGAAAGAAGGCCTTGTCTTGCGGGATGAACCCATTCCCCAAATTGGCCCCGATGACATTCTGATCAAGGTTGCCAAGACTGGTATTTGCGGAACCGACCTTCACATCTGGAAATGGGATGAATGGGCACAAAAAACCATTCCCGTGCCCATGGTTGTGGGCCATGAATATGCAGGTGTGGTGACAGAAGTTGGCAGCCATGTTCGCACCGTCAAAGTGAGTGACCGTGTATCCGGCGAAGGCCATCTGATCGGCATGAAAAGCCGCATGGCTCGCGCTGGCCACTTCCATCTTGATCCTGAAACCAAAGGCGTGGGCGTCAATGTGCCGGGTGCTTTCGCCGAATATGTGAAGCTGCCAGCCTTCAATGCCATTCATCTGCCGCCAGAAATAGATGATGAAATTGGAGCCATTCTCGATCCTCTCGGCAATGCCGTCCACACGGCACTGAGTTACGATCTCGTTGGCGAAGATGTTCTGATCACCGGCGCAGGCCCCATAGGCATTATGGCCGCTGCAGTGTGTCGCCATGTGGGGGCGCGCCATATCGTGATTACCGATATCAACGATTACAGGCTTGAGCTCTGTAACCAGGTGACCGATGCGGTGACCGTCAATGTGTCCAAAGAAGATCTGAAATCTGTCATGCAGCGCATCGGCATGCGCGAAGGATTTGATGTGGGCCTGGAAATGTCGGGCGCACCCAAGGCCTTCGACCAAATGACCGACCACATCATCACCGGTGGAAAAATTGCCATGTTGGGCATTCCCTCAAGCCCCGTGCCGGTGGATTGGAACCGTGTGATCTTCAAGTCGCTCACCATCAAGGGCATCTATGGCCGCGAGATGTTTGAAACCTGGTACAAGATGATAGCCATGTTGCAATCAGGCCTCGATGTGCGAAAAGTCATAACCCACCGCATGAAAGCCGCCGACTTCGCCCAAGGCTTTGCCTTGATGAAGCAGGGTTCCTGCGGCAAGGTGGTTCTGGATTGGAGCTAAGCCGCCGCCATGTTTTCACGCATGATCATCATTCTGGCATTGTACCTGGCTTTCTGTGTTGCCACAGCATCAGCCGAACCCATCTATGAAGTCATAGGAGTTGACGAGAGCGATGTTCTCAACATTCGAAAAGGACCTAGCGCCGCCGCTCCGAAAGTCGGTGAGTATCGCCCCGGCGAAAGCGGCATTCGTATCTATCGCCGCAAAGGCAATTGGGCGCTTACTGGCAGGTATGATCCACAAACCCCTGATGGCTGGGTCCATACGAGGTATCTCAAACTGACAGCCGCAGCAGCTCGCCTGCAATTACCCATATCATGCTCCGGCACTGAGCCGTTCTGGACAGTCGTCATCAACACCGAAGTTAGCGCCACCTATTCCCAGCCCGATGGAGCGCCTCAGGAACTCTCCGTTAGCCAATTCAACCGTTCTGGCCGCAATGGTTCAATGCTTCTGAGGGCTGGCGGCAACATGTCAATAAATGCTGGATCCTGCAGCGACGGCATGTCGGACAATATTTATCCCTATGCCGCACAAGTGCGCTTGCCTGACGGGCATCAGCTTGCCGGTTGCTGTGGTTGATCCCGCCGGTTTAATTGGGCAAGGTATCAGGCAAATCAAATAGAGAGTCGGAATATGCTTTCTGCCTATGGTACAGAAAAAGGGTGTTTAACTGAATTTCCGGCGTCGGCTGGCGCTGTGCCTGAAGGTGTTGTCTGGCTGGACATGGTCGAGCCAACTGCCGAAGAGGAAAAGACCGTTGAGGCCGCCTTGCAGATCGATATCCCAACCCGCGAAGAACTGGCCGAGATTGAGGCTTCCAGCCGGCTTTACCAGGAAGATGGTGCGGCCTTCATGACCGCCAACCTGATAAGGCGTGGCGAGAACGACAGACCGGAATCCTCACCCGTGACATTCATTGTCAAAGACAATCAACTTGTCACGATCCGCTATCACCATCCCCAGGCCTTTCCCGCCTATGTCCACCGGGCCATGAAACCACAAACCACGGCGATGACAGGCTGGGGCATTTTCATCAGTCTGGTGGAAGCCGTGGTAGACCGTGCGGCCGATCATTTGGAACGGGTTGGCGTCATTGTGGAGGACACGTCCCGTGGTACTTTCAATGTCGCGCGCTCACCCTCTGGCAAGCGGTTGCGCAAGAAACCCCTGAATCTGTCAGACTTGCTTGAAAAGATTGGAGAGGAAGGCGACTTCAATTCAAAGATGCGCGAGAGCCTTGTCTCAATTGGCCGCATGGTGACATTTATGCAGGCCATCATAGATCAAAACCGCCCAACCAAAGACATGAAAGACAATCGCGCCCGCGTAAAGGTTCTGCAGCGCGATATTCAATCGTTGACCGATCACTCGACATTCCTGTCCGGCAAAATTGGTTTCCTGCTCGACGCGGTGTTGGGCATGAGCACCATCGAGCAGAACGGCATCATCAAGATATTCTCGGTGGCCGCCGTTGTGTTCTTGCCGCCAACACTTGTTGCCAGCATCTACGGCATGAATTTCAAATTCATGGCGGAACTGGAATGGGGATACGGTTATCCCATGGCGCTCGTCCTGATGGTCCTCTCGGCCTTCCTTCCCTGGCTGTATTTCAAGCGCAAGGGCTGGCTGTAGTGCCGCTGGTATTTTGGGTGGCAGCAGGCGGGGCGATTGGTTCGGCCGCGCGCTATGGCGTCAATATCTTGTCGACGCGGGCTTGGGGCCCGGAATTTCCCTGGGCTACGTTCATTGTAAATGTTGCAGGTTGCTTTGCCATGGGCGCCCTTGTTGCCTTGATGACAACCCGCTTGAATCTAAGCCTCGAAGCCCGGGCCTTTATCACAACTGGAATTCTCGGCGGATTCACCACCTTCTCCGCCTTTTCGATCGACTTCGCCTTGCTGGTGGAGCGCAAGGCCCTGGGCCCGGCTCTGGCCTATGGCGCAGGCTCCGTCGCCCTGTCGCTAATCGCTGTATTTGCAGGATTGTATCTGGTACGCACCCTCGTATCATGACCCCATCCACACCCAATCGTCATTCCGGCGCAAGCCGGAATCTCGCCGCCAACCCAATGTTGGAAGATTCCGGCTTGCGCCGCAATGACGGAGGTTAGAGCAACCATGACTGAAGTTAAGCGCTATATCGTGGCTCCCGACGAGGATGGCATAAGGCTAGATCGCTGGTTCAAGATCCACTTGCCGCAAGTGACATTTGCCTATCTCAATAAGTTGACGCGCACAGGTCAGATAAGGGTGCAAGGGGGACGGGCGAAAACCAGCACCAGGCTGCAGGCTGACCAGGAACTGCGCATCCCACCCCTGATGTTTGATACCAGGCCAGCGGATGCGCCCGGGGGTGACGTGAAGCCTCTCACCAAAGAAGAGACCGAACTCTTCGAAAGCATGATTATTTTTGAAGACAAGGACATCTATGTTCTCAACAAGCTGGCGGGTTTTGCCGTGCAGGGTGGCAGCAAGACATTTCTGCATCTCGATGGCTTACTCATGGGCATGGCCAAGAAATCCGGCGAGCGGCCCTTGCTGGTCCATCGCCTGGACCGCGATACGTCGGGCGTTATCGTGGTGGCCAAGCGTCGTTCAATTGCATCAGCACTCGGAAAACTATTTGCCACCCGCGCCGTCAAGAAAACCTATTGGGCCGTGGTCAAAGGCGTTCCCAAACCACCGCAGGGCCGCATTGATGTGCCGTTGATCAAGGCGCAAGGTCCGGACGGCGACCGCGTTCGTGCTGGAAAGAAAAATGAAGACAATGCCCAGCACGCCATCACCTATTATTCGGTCACGGACCAGGCCCCGCCGATCACCGCTTGGGTCTCCCTCAAACCCGTAACTGGCCGACAGCATCAGCTCCGCGCCCACATGGCTTATATTGGCCATCCGATTCTGGGCGACGAGAAATATGACGGCAATATCGATATGCCGGAGGGGATTTCAAAAAAACTCCATCTTCATGCGCGCCGCATTGTATTCCCTCACCCGAGAGAAGGCACAGTGGATGTCACCGCGAAACTGTCTGATCACATGCGCGAAACCTGGAATGCATTTGGCTTTGATCCCGACAAGTATGAGCCCGACACGGAATGACTGCAGAGACAGAAGACGAAAGATTTGAACGCCTGTCACGTGACCGCATAGTCAGGCCGTTGCCGAAGCGTTTCTATAAGACAGTCTCAGTTACCGATGAGTACGGTATCGCACTCGACGGTCGAGGCGTAAAAACCCCGCTCAAGGCGCCCCTCGTGTTGCCAACTATTGCCTTGGCTAAAGCAGTGGCCGAGGAGTGGGAGGCGCAAACTGAGTATATCAACCCTCACGCAATGCCCCTGACAAAACTTTCCAACACGGCAATTGATCGCGGAATTAAAGAGAAGGCAAGCATCGCCGCCGAAATAATGCAGTTCGCGGGAAGTGATATGGTGAGTTACCGTGCTGAAGCCCCACCAGGCTTGGTGGCAAAACAAATGCTAAATTGGGATCCGGTAGTGGCGTGGGCAAAAGTCCAGCTAAATGCGGATTTTTTGACGGTTCATACGCTAGCACACAAACGCCAGTCAGTTGCTTCCCTGGCTAAAGTTGAACACCACATCTTGCAGTTGGATCCATTTACTTTCACGGCAGTTCATAACTTGACGACGCTCACGGGTTCGGCTCTCCTGGCAATCATGCTGGCAACAGGTGGCGGTTCCGTTGATGATGCTTGGGCCGCGGCAAATGTTGATGAGGATTGGCAGATCTCCACTTGGGGTGAGGACGATGAGGCGATGGCGCGAAGGGCAGGGCGCTACAATGAGTTTTCCTGTTGCGTCGAATTTGTGAAGCTCGCAAACCCTGATCTGGCGGGTTGACGGCATGGCTTTCCCCCGCCTAGACTTGTCGATAAAGGTGGGGTTTAATGCAGGAAATCATTGAGAAATTAGAAATCCGGCGGGCGGAGGCCAGGGCTGGTGGCGGGGCCAAGCGCACGGCTGCCCAACACGCGCGCGGCAAGCTGACGGCCAGAGAACGCGTTGAGATTTTCCTTGATGAAGGTTCGTTTGAGGAATTCGACATGTTCGTCGAACATCGCAGCACCGACTTCGGCATGGAGAAATCGAAAATTCCCGGTGATGGAGTGGTTACCGGTTGGGGCACAGTGAATGGCCGCATCGTTTACGTGTTCGCAAAAGATTTCACCGTGTTCGGCGGCTCACTGTCAGAATCCCACGCCCGCAAGATCACCAAAATACAAGACATGGCATTGCAAAACCGCGCGCCCATCATTGGCCTGTTTGATGCCGGTGGCGCCCGCATTCAAGAAGGCGTGAACGCGCTTGGGGGCTACGGCGAGGTTTTTCAGCGCAATGTGTTGGCATCGGGCGTGATCCCGCAGATCTCTGTCATCATGGGCCCCTGCGCCGGTGGCGACGTGTATTCACCCGCCATGACAGATTTTATTTTCATGGTTCGCGATACAAGCTACATGTTTGTAACCGGCCCCGATGTTGTAAAAACAGTCACCAATGAAACCGTGACAGCGGAAGAATTGGGCGGCGCTTCCGTTCACACAACCAGGTCATCCATCGCCGATAAGGCCTTCGACCATGATGTTGAAGCGCTTTTACAGATGCGGCGCCTGATAGACTTTCTGCCGGCATCAAACACGTCCGCCATCCCGGAAATTCCCTGCCTCGATGACGCAGAACGCATTGATATGTCACTCGATACTCTCATACCGGCAAATCCCAACCAGCCCTATGACATGAAAGAGCTGATCAACAAGATTGCCGATGATGGCGATTTTTTCGAAATTCAGGAAGCTCACGCCAGGAATATCATAGTTGGTTTTGCGCGCGTCGGTGGCCGCACGATCGGAATCGTGGCCAACCAGCCACTGGTCTTGGCCGGAGTTATTGACAGTGATGCCGCGCGAAAGGCGGCAAGGTTTGTCCGCTTTTGCGATTGCTTCAACATTCCTATCGTGACGTTCGTGGACGTTCCAGGTTTTCTGCCAGGCACCGCACAGGAATACGGCGGCCTCATCAAGCACGGAGCAAAGCTGCTGTTTGCCTTTGCCGAAGCCACGGTTCCAAAAATCACATTGATCACCCGCAAAGGTTATGGCGGGGCCTATGTTGTCATGTCATCCAAGCACATCAGGGGTGATCTGAATTACGCTTGGCCATCCGCTGAAATCGCTGTGATGGGATCCAGAGGGGCCGCCGAAATCATCTATCGCAGCGAACTTGCAGACAAGGAACTTATTGCAGCCCGTGTGAAAGATTATGAAGATCGTTTCGCCAATCCATTCGTTGCCGCTGAGCGCGGTTTTCTCGATGAAATAATAGCACCCCATGGGACACGCAAACGCATTGCCCGGGCGCTTGATATGTTGCGCCACAAAGAATTAAAAAATCCGTGGAAAAAACACGATAATATTCCGCTTTAAGGAGTGCATGATGTTTCCTCTGAGTACGTTGCTTAATCGCTTTGTGCAAATCGGCACGTTGGTAGTCCGAGATGCGGATGGCAACCTGCATGCTTTCAAGGGGAAACCTGGATTGGAAGTTAGTGTTCACCTAAAAGACCCCAAGCTTTATTGGTCTCTGTTCCTCCACCCCGAACTTCACGCCGGCGAGGCCTATATGGATGGCCAGTTTGTGATGGAAAAGGGAACCCTCCGGGATTTCCTGACGTTCTTCATGATCAACAGCCAAAACCTCCGGACCTACCCTATTCAGAGGCTGTTGAACAAAATGCAAAGATGGTTGCGCAGATTTCACCAGCGCAATGACACCAAGGCCGCGCGAGCCCATGTTCAACATCATTACGACCTCTCAAATGAATTTTACAAATTGTTTCTAGACGAGGACATGAACTACTCTTGCGCCTATTATACCAGTCCCGACGACACGATTGAAAAAGCCCAACAAAACAAACTGCGCCACATCGCTTCAAAACTGGATTTGAAACCCGGCCAGCGTGTTCTTGATATTGGCAGCGGCTGGGGTGGCATGGCGCTTTATTTGGCCAAAGTGGCAGATGTCGAAGTTTTAGGTGTCACACTTTCAACAGAGCAACATGCACTTGCAACACAGCGTGCAAAAGAGCGTGGGCTCGAAAGCCGTGTGCGCTTTGAGCTTAAGGACTATCGGCACGTCACTGAAAAGTTTGACCGGGTCGTGTCGGTGGGCATGTTCGAGCACGTTGGTGTTATGAACTACGACGAATACTTCAACAAGATACGCGATATCCTGACGCCAGACGGTGTGGCGCTGGTGCATTCCATCGGTCGTCACGATGGCCCCAGTTCGACTGGGTCCTGGATAAGAAAGTACATTTTCCCCGGCGGTTATTCGCCAGCATTGTCGGAGGCGTTGGCCAGTGTCGAACGCACCGGCATGTGGGTGACAGATATTGAAATCCTGAGGCTGCACTATGCCAAAACCCTGCGCGCTTGGGACGATCGCTTTCAGCAGAACCGGGCAAAGATCACCGCGATGATGGATGAACGTTTTTGCCGCATGTGGGAATTTTATCTGGTCGGCAGCGAACTGACCTTTAGCCATAGCAACCATATGAACTTCCAGATGCAAATAGCGAAAAATGTTCACACATTGCCCCTGACCCGGGATTATATGAACCAGGTCGAGCAAAAATTGAAAATCTAGATTTGCCCGAAAATATTGGCGGAATTCACCAATTAACCAAGAATTAAGCGGCCCTTAGGTAGGATGACAAGAGTATCTTGCCAGGGATTAACTGATGTCCATCAACTTGCCGGCCGAATTGCAGCAGATCCTAGACGTTGGGATAATAACGGCGGCAAACGCCCATGACATTCGCGCAAAATTCTACACCGACGCAAAAATTGGGGTTGACGAAGCAACTTGGCTTTTCGCCCTCAATGATGGCTGCCGGAAAGCGGATGTATTTTGGGAAATTCTGTTTGTTGAAGCGTTAACCGACTTTTTGGTTTTCCAAGTGCTCCCGGAGGGGCATGTGGATGAAACAACTGCCCAATGGCTGATTGGCAAGATAGACGCTGCGGGCGCAGTTAAATCCGTCAGTGAATTCGAACTCCTCCTCAATGTAATCGAAAAATCCGAATCCTGCCCCGAATTCCTGGTCAGGTATGCGCTTGAGCAGGTGAAGATTGCTGTCATCACCGGACTGGGACCACTGCGCAACGCCAAGAAAGCCATTCCGGCGGGTACAGTTTGCGCCGACGACGTGGCCATACTCCGCCAGCTTATGCATGCTCCTGCAAGCCAGAGCAGCATCAACATCGGTCGCAGTGAAGCCGAATTTCTGTTTGACTTGAATGATATCACGGCGGCATCAGAAAATGACCCGGAATGGTCAAAGTTCTTCGGCAACGCCATCGCCAATCACATGATGGCTGATGAGGCCTATCAGGCGCCAAGCAAGGCAGAAGCCCTGCGGATGGAAAAGTGGCTCGAAGATACCGACGCCGATGTTGGAGGCTTTTTCTCCCGCATGGTGGCAGGGCTAAGAGGCGTTTTTGGAGCTACGACTGTTTCAAATCGTGAAACCAAGAGAAAACTGCTGAAGCAAGTCGCCGCCATTGGCCAAAACGAATCTATTACAGAAACCGAGGCGCTCTGGTTCATTCAGCGCCTTAATCGCAATGGGCAATTGACCGAAGCTGAATGCGCGGCGCTGTCACTCCTGAAGCAGGAGTCAAAAGATGTTCACCCGTCAATGCTGCCGTTTCTGCAGCAGGTCGCCTAAGTAACGACTTCGCCCACCAGATCATATTCTTCCGCCTCGACAATCCGGACACGCACCATATCTCCCGGCTTGAGTGACGTCTCGCCAGGCAGATAGACATTGCCGTCAATCTCCGGCGCGTCCCATGGCGAGCGCGCCACGGCCTCGTCATTTTCCACATCGATGGCATCCACCAGCACATCAATTTCACGGCCAACTTTTGATTGGAAAATGGCGGCAGAGATTTCCTGCTGGGCTTCCATAAAGCGGTGATAGCGCTCGGCCTTCACTTCATCAGGCACTTGCGGCAATCCCAAGTCATTGGCTTTAGCGCCTGACACGGGTTCATATTTGAAGCAGCCCACACGTTCGAGTCTAGCTTCTTTCATCCACGAGAGCAGGTAATCAAAGTCCGCATCCGTTTCACCGGGAAAGCCCACGATGAACGTCGAGCGAATGGCAATGTCAGGACATATCTTCCGCCAGGACGCCAGCCGGTCCAGAACCTTCTCCTGGTTCGCTGGCCGCTTCATGGCTTTCAAAACGCCCGGTGCTGCGTGCTGGAAGGGAATGTCGAGATAGGGAAGAATCTTGCCCTCGGCCATCAAAGGGATCACGTCATCCACGTGGGGGTAGGGGTAAACATAATGCATGCGAACCCATGCACCGAGCTCGCCCAATTCCTTGGCCATGTCATAGAACTTGGCGCGCACTTCGCGGCCGTGAAATTTGCTGGTCGCGTATTTGGTGTCAACGCCATAGGCCGAAGTGTCCTGGCTGATCACCAGCAATTCCTTGACGCCTGCCTTGACCAGCCGTTCAGCCTCATACAACACCGAAGCAACGGGGCGTGAAACCAGATCACCCCGGATGGAAGGTATGATGCAGAATGAGCAGCGATTGTTGCAACCCTCGGAAATCTTCAGATAGGCATAATGCTTTGGTGTCAGCCGCAGCCCTTGTGGCGGCATGAGATCATATTTTGGATCATGCACAGGCGGCAGCGCCGCGTGAACCGCACCCACTACCGCCTCATACTGATGCGGCCCCGTAATTGCCAATACGCCCGGATGGGCCGCGCGAATGGCATCCGCCTCCACACCGTAACACCCCGTCACAATGACCCGGCCATTCTCCTCCATCGCCTCGCCAATGGCAGCCAGACTCTCCGCCTTGGCGCTGTCGAGAAAGCCGCAGGTATTCACCAAGACAACATCAGCATCTTCATAGCCTGGTGCGATCAGATAGCCTTCAGCCCGAAGCTGCGTAAGAATCCGCTCAGAATCCACCAGCGCCTTGGGGCAGCCAAGTGAAACCAGACCAACTTTTGGGACATGCTTGTTCATGGGGCGGTGTGTAGCGGAGTGGGGGGCAAAGGGCAAATCGGCAAGTGATAGCCAAAAAGAGCACATCGGTGTTATAGATCAGGGGACGAAGAATAGCGAAGGACAGCTCAAATGTTCAGGTCAACCGTCAGAATTCGCACCTTAGCTTTGGTTTTGGCATCGCTTTTCTGCAGTCTCGCCACAATAAGCATGATAGAAACGTCAGCAAGAGCCCAAGGTGTCCAGCCGTGGAACAAGCCATGCAAGAAATTCTTGAAGCAATGGGCAAAAGCCGCAAAACACAAAGCTTTCGCCACGAGCAACCCCAATGTCAATCTAAATGGCCAAGGCTGCGGATCGGCATGGAGCTATCCATCAAAAACGGCAGCCGAGAAAGCTGCTCTTACGTCGTGTAAACAAGCCGGCTACGGCAGATGCTGGGTGATTAGGTCTGAGTGACGTGGTTTGACGCTCTGAGAAGTGATCGGCCCTCAGTAAATCGTGCGCTTCATCGTCCTGCTCCTTCTTCAGGGCCGGACTCAAAATCCTTTTGGAGGAAATCTTCAGGAGCAGGTGACTACGGTTGCCTTCAGGCATTGGGCTTCCATCTTCATCAAACCCGCAAATCAGAATACCGCTCAAGTTCCCGATTAAGTGGCACCTGTCGCACAACTGCCATTCTGGTTCAAGCGGTTTACTGTGGTTCAAGTTGATTTTCCAGCAAGAATCCATTCTTCAAGTCTATCCCATTTTGCGGAATTTTTTGGAATATCTGCCAATCCCAACTTCCAGCATTCCAGAAATGTTTCCCCCAAAAGCTGATTTCCGCCCATCACCTCATTCTCCAGCAGCGGAAAAAATTCTTCAAAATGCTGTTCAAGCAAGTGTTCAAGAATGCAAGTTGCGACCGCAGTTCTCAAGTCAGGTATGTCAATGGTTCCAAATTTCTTCACTATTGACCAAACTTCACCCGGGCTGGCAGCAATCAAATCTCCGGCCGCAATCGCGGCGTCCCACCTCAATTTTTCATTCCGTGACGACAACCCGTTTACTATTTCGCTTATTTCAATCATCCAAATGGCTCGGGTGCAATTGGTTCAATCCCATTCACCCCTCCCATGTTAGTCATTTTTGCATTATTCCCATTTCCATGCATCAAAGACCTAGTAGATCGTCCGCTTCATCCTCTCCGGATATTCTGCGTCATAGGCCTTTCCGTCAAATTCTCCGGGCGCCAGCCGCTCCATCATTTCGCCAACGGTGGGCAGGCTCGTGCCATCGACATGCATCGCCGCATCCCAAAGCTTGGAGCGCGAAATGGCTTTCTGACACTGCGTGTAGGCCCGCTCGACGTTGACAACAATTACGCACTTGGGACTCTTGCCCTCCATGACAAAGGAAGCGCAAAGATCTCGGTCAGTTGAGAGTGTCGCCCGACCATTCACCCGCAGGCTGGTGCCGATGCCTGGTATCAGAAACAGCAGCGCCACGCGGGGGTCGCGCACGATGTTTCGCAGCGAGTCAATCCGGTTGTTGCCGCGTCTATCGGGTATTATCAGCGTCTTTGAATCAACAACGCGTACAAAGCCATTGGGATCACCCCTGGGTGAGCAATCCAGGCCTTCTGGCCCCACCGTCGCCAAAATGGCAAACGGCGACGCGGCAATCAGTTTGGCATAATCACCGGTGATGTGATCAAGCTCTTTCAATATCGAAGTCGGCACGGGCTGATCATAAAGTTGATCCAACTGGGCCTCTGAAACAATCGCATCCATGCTGCTAACCATACTGGAGGAATTAACAACTAATTAACAAACAGTCTATTATTGTAGGTAATTCAAAATTGCAAAAGGGGCAACTGATGCAAAGAATTTGGGCAACAATCGCGCCTGTTTTTTATCTGCTGGCAGCAATCGTTTTGGTAGGCCTGCTTATCCAGTCAAACCTTGGGCTGATGGTTCTATCCGCCGTTTCAGCCTATGCCCTGTTTTTCACTATGGCGGTGGCGCTGACATACAGAACCAGCTTTTTGGCTTCCCCTCACTAGATTAATTCGACACAATCACTGTCGATTCGAATTGGCGAGGAGGGTGTCACATGCGGAAGCTACCAGTATTTGCCGCACTCGGGCACGTAGCTAAGTCCGCCATCCACAACATAGGCTTTGCGTTTCAGATAAGCTGGCCGTGGATGATACCAGTGTTGCTTGTAAATCTGTCTGGAAACATTTACTTTTCAATTTACGGCAACCCGGACCCCCTTCAAAACATGAGTCCAGTTGTCATGTTTACCCTCGCGACCGTGCTAATGACGATCATCGCATATGCTTCTATTGCGGTGAATTGGCACCGATATATATTGTTGGATGAAGTGGCGACGGGGTGGAGTCGTTTGCGCATCGATAAACTGACTTGGCGCTACATAGGCAATATAATCGGAATTTTCTTGCTTATGTTAATAGCAGTGCTGGTTGTGATGATTCCAGCCGGATTGTTTTTTCTGACCCAAGTGGGGCCACTGATTTTTGTTGGGGCGCTCATTTATTTGGTGGGCATAGTTTTCATTAGTGTCTCGTCTTACAGGCTGAGTGTCAAGTTACCGTCGATTGCCTTGGGCCGTACGGACTTCAGACTTAGAGACGCTTGGGACAGTACGCGCGACAATTTTTGGCAACTTTTGGGGCTATTTTTTCTATTCGGCCTTATAGTAATTACTTTCTTCGGAGTTACAATTGGCTTGACAGTTACGGCCACCGCGAGCGGTGGTACATTGCTTTTGTCAATATTGGTGGCCATTGAACTCTTAGTAAACTGGCTCACCACAATCCTCGGCGTCACGCTTCTCACCAGCCTCTACGGTTTCTTCGTTGAAGGACGCGATTTCTAGGAGAGTTGCTGTCTTGACTTCGCCTTGTTACAAGGCTGCATGTTCAAGAAAATCCTGATTGCCAATCGCGGCGAAATAGCTTGCCGCGTCATCAAAACAGCCCGGAAAATGGGCATCGCCACGGTAGCCGTTTATTCTGACGCGGATGCGCGCGCTCTTCATGTTGAAATGGCCGACGAGAAAGTAAACATCGGCCCGCCCCAGGCTGCGCAATCCTATCTCATGATTGAAAAAATCATCGCAGCCTGCAAGCAAACCGGCGTCGAGGCCGTCCATCCGGGCTACGGCTTTCTCTCCGAGCGGAGCGCCTTTCCAAAGGCTTTGAGTGAAGCCGGCATCATCTTCATTGGCCCCAACGCGCATGCAATTGACGCCATGGGCGACAAGATTGAGTCCAAGAAAGCAGCAGCTGCGGCAGGTGTTTCCACGGTGCCAGGCCACATGGGCATTATCGAAACCGCTGATGAAGCCGCACGGATCGCGGAAAGCATCGGGTTTCCGGTCATGATCAAGGCCTCTGCCGGCGGTGGTGGCAAGGGCATGCGGGTGGCGCATTCGGCATCCGAAGTGCACGACGGTTATGCCCGCGCCAAATCCGAAGCCAAATCCAGCTTCGGTGACGACCGGATTTTTATCGAGAAGTTTATTGTGAACCCGCGCCATGTGGAAATTCAGGTGCTGGGCGACAAGCATGGCAATGTCATATATTTGGGCGAGCGCGAATGCTCAATTCAGCGGCGCAACCAGAAAGTTGTTGAGGAAGCGCCATCCCCCTTGCTGGATAACAAAACCCGCAAGCTGATGGGCGATCAGGCGGTGGCGCTCGCCAGGGCCGTAAACTATGATAGCGCCGGAACTGTGGAGTTTGTGGCGGGGCAGGATCGTTCATTTTTCTTTTTGGAAATGAACACACGCCTGCAAGTGGAACACCCTGTAACCGAGCTTGTGACGGGTGTGGACCTCGTGGAACAGATGATTCGCGTTGCTTATGGTGAAAAGCTCGCGATTAGGCAGGCAGATGTCAAACTTAACGGATGGGCCATCGAAAGCCGAATTTACGCCGAAGATCCCTATCGCAATTTCCTCCCGTCAATAGGAAGGCTCGTCAAGTATCGCCCGCCTGCGGAACAAGTGCGCGATGGCGTAACGCTCCGCAATGACACTGGTGTTTTTGAAGGTGGCGAAATCTCGATTTGGTATGACCCGATGATCGCCAAACTCTGCACCCATGCTCCAACCCGGGCCCAGGCTATTGCGGCCATGGCGCAAGGCCTGGACAATTTCTATATCGAAGGCATCCAGCACAATGTGCCTTTTGTGTCAGCAATCATGGGCAACCAGCGCTGGAAGGATGGCGCCCTGTCGACGGGATTCATTGCCGAGGAATTCCCCGATGGCTTCAAAGGCAATCCATTGACGCCGGAATTGGCCGATAGATTGGCCACTGTTGCCTGTGTGCTTGACCACTTTGAAAACCGCCGCAAGCGCAATATCACCGAGCAAATGAATGGACGGAAAGTAAGTTTCTCAAAGCAACGTTCCGTGCGGTTGGGCAAGAAATGGCACAACATTCAGGTGGTGCATGACTCGGATCGCCTCGTTCAGGTAACACTTGAGGGCGAACGCGGTGAGCGCGCAATCTCAAGCAACTGGGCGCCGGGCCAGCCCGTTTGGCACGGCCACATCGACGGTGATGAAATCTATGTCCAAGTTCGCCGCATTCCAAACGGCTATCGATTGAGCCATTGTGGCATCACCATTGATGCCCAGGTTTACACCGCCCGCGAAGCCGAGCTTTACCGGCTTATGCCGGAGAAAACTGTTGCGGATACATCCAAAAAACTTCTTTGTCCCATGCCTGGTCTGGTCATCGCCGTGCATGTGGTGGAGGGAGCGGAAGTCAAGGCAGGAGACACGCTCGCCATTGTCGAAGCCATGAAGATGGAAAACATCCTGCGTGCCGAGATTGATGGAACGGTGAAGAAGATCAATGCAAAGACTGGCGACAGCCTGAGCGTTGATGCAGTGATCATGGAATTTGTGTGAGAACGTTTCGTTCACACTATCAAAGAATTGATCACGCAGCGTATTGACAATTCGCACGATGAGATCATGATGCAAGAATTCGCTGGTGGTCCTTTGAGCAGGAAGGCTCCATTGAGCGGGCGATACAGACAAACAACTTATGGAGGGAGCATGACGCCACCTGGTCACCACCTCGGATCACGAAAGAATTCGTGATCACTTTCCAGCTGAAGCGACTCGTGATTGTTTTGGAGTTCAGCGGGACTGCATCAAATATATTTTTAGTTTTATAGTTGCGAGTTTGATCTCGCCTTTTGCCTGATGCTAATTGGGCTCTATCAAGTCGGAAACTCGAAGGATCGAGGGCCCCGCTGGCGCAACACGTCGCAGCGGGGCTGATCATTTCAATTCCCCAGCAACTTTTTCCGCAAATCACCCACCGCATTGGCATGTGCATCGAAGCCTTCATAGGTGGCGATAATTTCCGCGTGCCTTGCAAGCTCCGCATAGGCCGCAGGCAGAACTTCAACCACCGAGGTGCGTTTCATGAAGTCATGCACTGACAAGGCTGAATAGGTTTTTGCCCAGCCACCCGTAGGAAGCACATGGCTGGGGCCGAGAACAAAATTTCCAAGCGTGGAAGGAGTGTGTTCACCGAGCAATATTTCGCCAGCGTTCTTCACCAGCTCCAGATATTTGCGGGGCTCCTTCGATAGAATTTGTAAGTGTTCGGGCGCGTAATCATTAATGAAGTCCATGGCCTCGGCGATATCGCGCGCCACAAGAATTCCACCGCGACTTGATTGCAAAACTCTTTTCGTAAACTCAGCCCGTTGCGGGCTCATGTGCCGCCAATAGTCCGGGATGGCCTGCAATGCCGCTTCGGCTACGTCTTGCGATGGCGTGACAATAAAACCAGAGGAGTCATCGCCATGTTCGGTTTCAATCAACAAATCCAGCGCAGCCAACCGGCCATCGGTTGTGGCATCGGCAAAGATGATACTCTCGCTGGGGCCGGCTGGAGTGCCCGTATCAATGAGATCCGAAAGCAGGCGCTTCGCAGCCACAACCCAAGGTGAACCAGGGCCAACGACTTTGACGTACTTGGCGATTGTTTTTGTTCCATAGGAAACAGCCGCAATGGCCTGGGCGCCGCCCACCTTATAAACCTTGGAAACCCCGGCAGCGTGCGCCGCAACCAGTGAGGCCACATCGATCTTTCCGTCAGGCCCAGGCGGCGTCACAATGCAGATATCTGCTACGCCCGCAACACCGGCTGGAATGCAGGTCATCAATACTGACGACGGAAATGCCCCCTTGCCTCGGGGTATGTAACAGGCAACTGAGGCGATAGGCGTCGTCCTGTCGCCAGCATGCAGCCCCGGCTGGATTTCGGCACTCCAGGAAGTCTCAGGTTTCTGCAGCTCATGAAATTTACGGATGTTGGTTGCTGCAAAAGCGATAGCTTCTCTTACGTCAGGTTCAATTTGCACCTGCGCCCGTTCAAAGTCTTCCGGTGTGGCAGCAATTGCATTGACCGCCACATCCGCCCTGTCAAACTGCTTGGCAAAGCGAGACAGCGCCGCATCGCCCTCCAGGCGCACAGCCTCGATGATTGGCTTTACCTTCTCAATGAAGGGCCCAAGATCGCTTTCGCTGCGTTTGAGAAGAGCGGCCCGTTCACTGGCGGTAAGATTGGCAAGGGTGAGGTAGGTGATGTTTGACGTCATGGACGCCTTTTAATTCCCGGAATGGTTCGTCGTCGAGATATAAGTTTCGTCTTCTTGGCCATCGCGCTCGAATTTCAAGAAATCATAGTAGCCGCAGCGACCCTCGCCCGGAAACACCCGGCAGGTTGAAGGTCTGGCGTGGTAAATCGTGCAGCGACGCTCCTCGGTGTCGAAGAACTGGCAGATCTTGCCATAAATCTCGTCCTTCTGGCGCCGCATAATGCGTTTGTAGCCATGGGCCGCCTTGAAGAATTTCTTCTCGGCTTTCGCCAGCGGCATATCGAAATGCTTGGCAATCCGTTCTGCGTCCTTATCTTTGACCTCAATGACCGGATAGGAACAACAATAGCCAGGGCATTTCATGCAGTCATATTTGGCTTTGGCCATTACGTGTCTCGTCGCCCCTAATTTGGTTGGTGGCTACCACTAAACGATTCTACCGGTGATGATAGTGGCAGTTCACTGTTTTGCCGGTTTTAGTGCAGCTTTGATGCCCGAATATTTCCTGTTGGTTTCGGCCATTTCTGTCATCATCCATTCACGGAATGATCGGGCAGTGGCGGCCTCCTTTGAACCCTTGGCCCGCACAATCCAATAATTGCCGTGGCCTTTCATATCGAGCGAGAACGGCCGGGTGAGCCAACCCTCCAGGATTGAGTCCGTGCACAGGATGGGATCGCCAAGTGCAAACCCTTGCGCCGCCTCGGCCGCTTCAATGGCGAGGTGGTTCTGAAACACAGAGCCCTTCCAATCCTCCACCCCTTCAATGCCATTGGCCGCAAGCCATTCCGCCCACCATTGCTTCCGTTGCTCGTGGAGCAGGTTATATTCCTTGAGGTTTTCCGGCTTGAGATTTGGCGCATTTGCGATGAGCGAAGGTGCACAAACCGGAAAAATCACTGTTTCATTGGAAAGTTTGGTCATCTCGACATCCGGCCAGTTGCCCAGTCCATAGCGAATACCGAGATCAACCTCATCAACACGGAAGTCCACCAGCCGCGAAGTGGGATCAATGTTGAGTTCAATGTCAGGGTGCAATTCTTTGAAGCGGCCAAGCCGCGGCACCAGCCAGCGTGACGCAATTGCAGGCTCCACCGAAACATTGAGCAAGCGCACATTCCCCACAGCTGCGGCATCTCGCGATGCATTTGCGAGTGAATCAAATAGCGGGGTTAGCTGAGCCCCGAATCGCTGGCCGGCTTCAGTCAGCACAACGCCGCGTCCGGTTCGCAGGAAAAGCTGCGTTCCCAGATATTCCTCAAGCTCACGAATGTGTCGGCTGATGGCGGCGTGGGTCACAAAAAGCTCGCCCGAAGCCTCGGTAAAGCTCACATGCCGTGCCGCTGCTTCAAAGGCCTTCAGTGCGTTTAGGGAGGGGAGTCGCCGTGCCATCGGGCACTTCTAGCATCTTTTGGAAGGTTAACAAATGGTATGTAACATTTTCTGACGTGACCTGTAGCTTTATACCGTTTGTGCTGCGACTGCGAGAGTGGCATATTCAACCCAAGAATTAGAACGAGAAGGAGAATCAAAATGAACTGGGTTTTTGAAGCTTATTCAAATACTTATAACACAGCGATGATGAACAATCGCAACAGCGCAAATCATATCGCAGTTGCGAAAGGCGCAGAAGACAAAAAGGCCAGTCGTTTCATCCGTCTGTTTAGCAGCAAATAACAAATCGCCACAGCTCCGACTTGCAAGTTGGGGCTGTTTGCGTGTGAGTAGGCCGTATCTCCAAGGGATGCGGTGTTTTTTTGTCTTGATTATAGAACAAAAAAAGAACACAATGTCATGTGGATAAGCCCCGGCGATGTGATGAAAGCCACACCGCTTACCTTTAGGGTGGGTAAATAACAGGAGATAAAAATGGCAGGTTCGGTTAACAAGGTTATTCTGGTGGGCAACTTGGGCAAAGACCCGGAAGTGCGTCACACGCAGGATGGCAAGGCCATTGTCTCTCTCAGCATTGCCACATCGGAGAATTGGCGTGACAAGGCCACTGGCGAGCGCAAAGAACGAACAGAATGGCACCGCGTGGTGATATTCAATGAAAACCTGGCCAAAGTTGCCGAGCAGTACCTCAAGAAGGGCGCAACGGTCTATATTGAAGGCCAATTGCAGACCCGCAAATACACGGACAGTTCCGGCGTCGAAAAATACACCACGGAAGTCGTGCTGCAAAACTACCGGGGCGAGTTAACTATGCTGGGTGGCAAGGGCGGCGGTTCAGGCGATAGTCCGGCCATGGGTGGCGGTGACGAATTCGGCCAATCCAGCCCCATGGAGCGCCCCAGGGGCAGCGCTGGCAAGGCCCAAAGCTTTGCCCGGGATCTCGATGACGAAGTTCCATTTTGAAGCAATTGCAGCCAAATAGTCTCAGGAGTTATTCAGGTTTGAAGTTTACACTTGCTTAAACATGAGCTTTGCTGCATTGCAGCATAAATTGAGGACCGATTTATGAACAAGCTTCTTATGATGTTTCTTTCTGCATTCCTGATCGCATCGGCTACGTTGGCAAAAGCTGAAGAACCTGTCGTGCTGACCAAGGCGGAACTTGTAAGATTGTTCCCCGGCAAGTTCGTGGCAGTTGTCAACAGAGCTGTATCTCTGAAGATATCGGCAAAGGGCAACGGCGTGTTGGTTGGCCAAATGGCGGGTGCTTCGGATTATGGCCGGTGGAGCTTGAAAGGTGACAAGCTCTGCGTGGTTTGGTCGAGCTGGCTGGATGGCAAGGTGTCGTGCTCGAATGTCAAGGAAGCCGATGGCTGGTACGTCGGTGTCGGCGTCAGATTCCGCAAGATCTGAACCACCTAATACAGTTGATATTGCCTAAAAAAACTGTGCTTCTCATTGCGATTGTGCTGGCTTCCACCTAAACTGCAGCGTCGCTCGAATCGCCCAATAAATCCGGTGGTTTTGCAGCGATTTGAATTTTGATTTCAAAGGCTGCCAGTGAGCAACGACGACGATACGAAAGGCTTGGTTCCGTCTGCCAATCCCGGTGAAATAACCAACATCACCATCGAAGACGAAATGAAGAAAAGCTATCTCGAATACGCCATGAGCGTAATCGTGAGCCGCGCTCTTCCTGACGTTCGCGACGGTTTGAAACCCGTCCATCGCCGCATCCTTTACACCATGGACGAAAACGGCTTCACGCCAGACAAGGCCTACAAAAAATCCGCCCGTGTCGTCGGTGACGTGATGGGCAAATACCATCCGCACGGAAACCTGGCGATCTATGATGCGCTGGTTCGCATGGCGCAGGAATTTTCACTGCGCCTGCCGCTGATTGATGGCCAGGGTAACTTCGGATCCGTTGATGGCGATCCGCCAGCTGCCGATCGTTACACCGAATCACGTCTCGCCAGATCGGCGATTCCCCTGTTGGACGACCTGGACAAGGACACGGTTGAATTCCAGTTCAACTATTCCAACGAATTTCGCGAACCGACGGTGTTGCCCGCCAAATATCCAAACCTGCTGGTCAATGGAGCAGGCGGCATTGCCGTTGGTATGGCCACCAACATGGCGCCCCACAATTTGGGAGAAGTGATCGACGCAACGATTGCAACGATCGACAATCCGGCGATTTCAATTGATGACCTTATCGAGTTGATGCCTGGACCAGATTTCCCGACAGGCGGAATCATTCTTGGCCGCTTGGGAATCAAACAGGCCTTCCACACGGGCCGCGGCTCCATCGTGCTGCGCGGGCGCGTCCACACAGAAGAAATCCGCAAAGACCGTGAAGCACTGATCATCACGGAAATCCCTTATCAGGTGAACAAGGCGCTGATGATTGAGCGCATGGCCGAGATGGTCCGCGACAAACGCATTGAGGGCATTTCCGATATTCGCGATGAAACGTCGCGCGAAGGCATGCGTGTTGTCATCGAGATCAAGCGCGATGCCATGGCTGACGTCGTGCTGAACCAGCTCTACCGTTTTTCGCAACTGCAGAACACCTTCAGTGTGAACAATATTGCGCTGATGGGCGGGCGCCCGGAGCAGCTCAATCTCAAGGACTTGTTGCAGGCCTTCATCACTTTCCGCGAAGAAGTCGTCACCAGGCGAACCAAATTTCTGCTCACCAAGGCCCGTGACCGCGCGCATATCTTGGTGGGTTTGGCCATTGCGGTTGCCAACATTGATGACGTTATCTCGCTCATTCGCGGGTCCAAGGATGCAACAGAAGCGCGCGTCGCATTGATGGCGCGCGCCTGGCCCGCCAAAAATCTGGCCCCGTTGATTTTGTTGATTGCCGATCCCCGGCATGCCTTGGGTGGCGATGGCAATTACCGCCTTTCGGAAGAGCAGGCCCGCGCCATTCTCGATCTGCGATTGCAGCGCCTGACGGCACTCGGAATGGACGAAATCACTGAAGAGCTGCAAAAGCTTTCAGCGGAAATTTCAGAATATCTCGACATCCTGCGCTCACGCCTTCGCGTCATGAACATCATTAAAGACGAGCTGGTCAAAATCAAGAATGATTTCGCAACGCCGCGCCGCACTGAAATTATCGAGAACGAAGGCGAGGTTGACGATGAGGATCTGATCCAGCGCGAAGACATGGTCATCACCGTAAGTCATGCAGGCTATGTAAAGCGCGTTCCCCTTTCTGCTTATCGGGCACAGAGGCGCGGCGGCAAGGGCAGGGCGGGCGTGCAAATGCGCGACGAGGATTTCGTCACCAAATTGTTTGTCGCCAACACCCATACGCCGATACTGTTCTTCTCGTCTGCTGGCATGGTTTACCGGATGAAGGTCTGGCGCTTGCCAGTTGGAAATCCGCAGGCGCGCGGCAAAGCCCTGATAAATCTGCTGCCGCTGGCGCAGGATGAGCGGATCACAACAATCATGCCGCTGCCAGAAAACGCATCTGATGCGGCAAACCTGCAATTGATGTTTGCCACCAAGTCCGGCGGTGTGCGCCGCAACGCTCTTGATGATTTTGAAAACATCAATCGTTCTGGCAAAATCGCCATGAAGCTCGATGAAGGCGACATGATAGCCGGCGTCGAGATATGCAGTGATGCGGACGATGTGTTGCTCACGACCGCCAAGGGCCAATGCATTCGCTTTGCCGTGCCCGATGTTCGTGTATTTAAAGGTCGCGATTCAACCGGGGTTCGCGGCATCAAGCTTGAAGAGGGCGATCACGTGATTTCCATGGCTGTGCTTCGCCATGTCGATGCAACGGCTGAAGAGCGCATGGCTTTCCTGAAAATGTCCCGCGCGGTTGCGGGCGAGGAAGCCGAAGCCAATGGCGCGGATGAGGAAGTAGTGGCCGATGCCGGATTGTCCCAAGAGCGCTATGCAGCCATGGGAGCGGCCGAACAGGTCATTCTCACCGTATCAAGCAATGGCTACGGAAAGCGCACATCGTCATTTGAATACCGGATCACAAATAGGGGCGGCAAAGGCATTGTCGCCATGGCCGTGAACAATCGCAATGGTCCACTGGTGGCGTCGTTCCCGGTTGAAGCATCTGATCAAATCATGCTGGTGACAGATGGCGGACAACTCATCCGCTGTCCGGTCGACGGCATCCGCAAGGCCGGCCGCTCAACCCAGGGCGTGATTGTCATCAACACAGCCGATGATGAGAACGTCGTATCAGTTGAGCGCCTAAGTGAGGATGACGAAGGAGAAGTCTAGCGATGACGTTGGATAGAACCACCAAAAAGTTTCCCTCCCCCTTGCGGGGAGGGATTGAGGGTGGGGGTCGCTCCGAACCCGCCGCGTGTTGCTTGAACCTCTATTTTCACCACTGCCCGGCCCCCACCCCAGCCCTCCCCACAAGGGGGAGGGAGACTCTGGGTCAATCAAAAATCATTCCGCCTTGGCGATGATGTCCTATGAGTCCTATTTGACGTTTTGCGTTGCCGCAATTGCTCTGGCGCTTGTTCCTGGCCCAACTGTAACCGTCATCATCGCAAATAGCCTTCGCTACGGCGCGAGGGCAGGGCTCATGAATGTTCTAGGAACACAGGCAGGTTTTCTCATCTGGTTGGCCTTGGCAACGGCTGGATTGAATGCAGCACTTCAGATCATGGGGGTATGGTTTGACGTTCTGCGCTGGGCAGGTGCAGCATATCTCGTGTGGCTCGGCATCAAGCTTTTTATGTCCAAAGGCGATTTGGCCCTGGCCGTGGATCGGGCGCGGCCCAAAGGAAGCTTCTTCCTGCAAGGGTTCGTCGTCATCATCTCAAACCCAAAGATGCTGGTCCTGTTTGGCGCCATGATCCCGCCATTTCTTTCAACCGGTGGAAACGTGACCCAAGAAACGCTTCTCCTCGGCCTGACATTCATGGTGATCGCTGCAGCAGGCGACACGGCCTACGCGTTTTTGGCAGGCAAGGCTGGAGTCTGGCTATCGCGCTCGCGCATTCGCACCGTCGAAATTGTCAGCGGAATTTGTCTCACAGTTGGTGGAATTTGGCTGGCTCTGCGGTCCAACAGTTAGTCAGCCCATTCCCAATTTCTTCGCCAACTCAAAATCCCAAAACGTTGCTTCGATCTTGTTGCCATCAAGATCGCGCACAAAACAGGCATAATAGGGCTCACCGTAGTCATGTCGATGGCCGGGATTGCCATCTTCGGTTGCTCCGGCGGCAAGTGCCTCTTTGAAGAAAGCATCAACCTCGGCTTTTGACTGCGCTACAAAACTCACGTGACAGCCATTTCCCGGGGTTGCGCGACCGCCATCGAAAGGTGTTCCGAGCCAAAACTCAGGATGCACCTTGCCAAATCCCACAGCGCCGGCGTGTTCCAGTATAACCCGGCACCCCAACGGGCTAAGCAGGCGCTCATAGAATTTTCGTGCTTTCTCAATGTCGTTGGTGCCAACCGAAACGTGAGAAATCACAGTTTGAATCTCGTCTGCCATGATCTGTCCTCCCTTTTACACCATCATACAGCCTTCTGCTGACAGGTTGCGGCAGGAACGTGAAGGGTTTATTGTTGTCCCATGACTCGCACAGGATTCTACCCCGGTTCATTCGATCCCGTCACCTACGGGCACCTTGATATCATCGCCAGGTCCGCCAGGCTTGTGGAAAAGCTGGTGCTTGGGATTGGCACCCATCCCGGCAAGCAATCGCTGTTGAGCGAAAAGGCCCGCGTGGAATTGCTCGAGCACGTCACCAAACCCATAGCCGAACACACGGGAGTCAAAATCACTGTGGTCACATTTGCCGACTTGGCTGTTGATGCCGCAAGGCGCAGCCATGCGGGGCTGATTATTCGTGGGCTGAGAGACGCCTCGGATTTCGATTACGAAGTTCAGATGGGCCAAATGAATGGGGCGCTGGCCCCGGATATTGAAACCGTGTTCATGGCGGCATCGCCTGCTACACGCATGATTGCCTCATCGCTGGTCAAGCAAATTGCCACGATGGGCGGCGATATTTCCCTGTTTATCCCCAAAGAAGCGGAAGCCGCCGTCACGGCCGCACTCAAAAAATCTTAGCTTGCACAGCCTCATTTCTGGCGATAACTGGCTTTATTCCAAGCGAGATTCCTTTCAACCCGAACCGGAGACGTTAGAATGAAGAAACTTGGCCTCGTAGCCATTGCCGCCTTGTTGATGGCAGCACCTGCTCTTGCAGCTGAAAAAATCATCGTGGAAACCAGCAAGAAGTGCAGTTTCACCATCACCCTGCGCCCTGACCTGGCGCCTAAGCATGTGGCCCAAATCTCCAAGCTGGCCGCCGCCGGATTTTATGATGGCATCGTTTTTCACCGGGTCATTGATGGCTTCATGGCCCAAACCGGCGACCCGACTGGCACTGGCATGGGCGGTTCCGAAGAACCCGATATTGCTGCAGAATTTACCGCCGAACATTTCGGTCGGGGTACCGTTGGCATGGCGCGCTCAGGCGATCCCAATTCGGCTAACAGCCAGTTCTTCGTCATGTTCGCCGATAACAGCGGTCTCGACACTCAATACACCGCTTGGGGTAAAGTTGACGACGAAGGCATGTTCTGCGTTGATCGCCTCGAACGTGGTGAACCCCCAGCAAATCCCGATAAAATGATAAAGGTTACAGTGCAATAATGGCCGATCTCGAAAATACGCTTCACATGGACTTGCCCATGGGCCAGGTTGTGATTGAACTTTTGCCCAAGTTGGCGCCGGGCCATGTAGCCCGCATCAAGGAATTGACGCGCGAAGGCTTTTATAACGCCGTGGTGTTTCACCGCGTTATTGATGGCTTCATGGCGCAAGGCGGCGATCCAACTGGCACCGGCACCGGCGGATCAAAGAAGCCGGACCTCAAAGCGGAGTTCAGCAAGGAACCGCACATTCGCGGCATTTGCTCCATGGCGCGATCATCAAACCCGGACTCGGCCAACAGCCAGTTCTTTATCTGCTTCGACGATGCAAAGTTTCTGGACAAGCAATACACCGTCTGGGGCCGCGTAACGTCAGGCATGGAACATGTTGATGCATTGAAAAAAGGCGAACCGCCTAAAACGCCCGACAAGATCATCAAAATGCAAGTGGCGGCGGATGCCGTGTAACGGCATCATTTGCTGTGCGCGTTTCTGATTTTGATTTTGAACTTCCGCCGGAGCGAATTGCCCTTCGCCCGGCGGTTCCACGTGAGGCAGCTAAATTGCTGGTGGTGGATATTGGTTTTCGCGATTTGACAGTTGCTGACTTACCGTCGCAATTGCGCAGCGGCGATGTGCTGGTTTTCAACAATACAAGAGTTATCCCAGCAGCGCTAACCGGCACGCGCGTTGGCCGCGGGGTCGCAAACCCCAAAATTGAAGCTTTGCTCCATATGCGCCTCGATGCTTCGCGCTGGAGGGCATTTGCCAAACCCGGCAAGAAATTAATCCCGGGTGATCGTCTCAAGTTTGGAATGCTTGAGGCCACTGTCGAAGACAAGGGCGAGGCAGGCGAAATCACCCTGGCCTTCGATCTCGCGGGGGCAGAACTCGACGCGGCAATCATGGACGTGGGGAGAATGCCATTGCCGCCCTACATTGAGAGCAAGCGGGCAATTGATGCACAAGACGCCACCGACTATCAAACAATGTTTGCTCAGCACCCCGGCGCAGTCGCTGCTCCAACGGCTGGCCTGCACTTCACACCCAACCTTATAAAACAGTTACAAAATATTGGAATTACAACAGAATTTGTAACTCTCCATGTGGGTGCGGGAACCTTTCTGCCAGTCAAGGCCGACGATACGCGCGACCATAAAATGCACGCCGAGTGGGGTGATGTTTCGCCGGAAACCGTCATTCGCTTGAAAGCAGCCAGATCAAATGGCGGGCGCATTGTAGCCGTTGGCACAACTTCACTCAGGCTTCTGGAAAGCTCGAAGATGCAGCCATTCAGCGGCACCACGGATATTTTTATCACACCCGGCTACAGATTTTCATCCGTCGATCTGCTCATCACCAACTTCCACCTGCCAAAATCCACGCTGTTCATGCTGGTTTCCGCCTTTGCCGGGATGGAGCGCATGAAGACCGCCTACGCCCATGCAATTGCCAAAAACTATCGTTTCTATTCCTATGGCGATTGCAGCCTGCTATTCCCCCAGGCGACATGACTGAATTTTCCTTCACTTTGCACAAAACCGATGGCTCCGCGCGCCTTGGAACCGTTAGCACTCTGCATGGCGACATAAGAACGCCTGCCTTCATGCCAGTCGGCACCGTTGGCACCGTGAAGGGGCTCTACATGAACCAGGTGAAGGAAGCGGGAGCTGATATCATTCTTGGCAACACCTATCACCTGATGCTGCGGCCCGGAGCTGAAGAAATAGCCACCCTTGGCGGCCTGCACAAATTTACCACCTGGGAGGGACCAATTCTCACTGACAGTGGCGGATTTCAAATCATGTCGCTATCCAAGATCAGAAAGATTACGGAGCAGGGCGCCACCTTCGCCTCCCACATCGATGGTAGCCGCCATGAGCTGACGCCGGAACGCGCCATGGATATTCAGCGCTTGCTGGGTTCCGACATCCAAATGCAACTCGATCAATGCCTGGAATATCCCCACACCGAGAAAGCAGCGGAAAAAGCCATGCAGCTTTCATTGCGCTGGGCGGCAAGATCACGAAAAGCATTCGGCAAACAACCCGGGCGTGGGAACTTTGGAATTGTGCAAGGTGGCGTGAACGAAGCGCTCCGCCGCACCAGTGCTTCAGGCCTCAAGGATATTGGCTTCGAAGGCTATGCGATTGGCGGTTTGGCGGTGGGAGAGGGGCAGAAACTCATGCTGCAAACTCTTGACTTCACGGCGCCCGAGTTGCCAGCTGACAGGCCACGCTATCTCATGGGGGTTGGAACACCTGATGACATTTTGGAATCGGTTGCCCGCGGCATTGACATGTTTGATTGCGTGATGCCAACCAGGTCAGGTCGCCATGGCCAGGCCTTCACCCGCTTCGGCAAGATCAACCTCCGCAATGCCATTCACGCAACGGACAATCGGCCGTTGGATGAAGAAAGCTCCTGCCCAGCGCTGTCGAAATATTCACGCGCCTACCTGCATCACCTCATGCGCTCAGGCGAGCTGTTGGGTATGATGCTTTTGTCCTGGGCCAACGTTGCCTATTATCAGGAGCTCATGCAAGGTATCAGGCAGGCAATAGCCGAAGGCAGATTTGAAGAATTCAAGCACACAACCAAAGAACAGTGGGAACGAAAACAATGAAAATGAGTGGCGAAGAACTGATTGCAGCCCCGCGCGATGCCGTGTGGGCAGCGATGAATGACACTGGTGTATTAAAGGCGTGCATTCCAGGCTGTGAATCCATCACCCGCCATTCGCCAACGCAAATGGAAGCCCGCGTCGTCATCAAAGTGGGGCCCGTAAAGGCGGGTTTCACCGGTGTTGTAAATTTGAGCGATATGGACCCGCCAAATGGCTATCGCATTTCCGGCGAAGGCAAGGGCGGTTTCGCCGGGTTCGCAACCGGTGGTGCGGACGTTAAATTGGAAGCAGTGCCCGAAGGTACACTGCTGAAGTATGACGTCGATGCCCAGGTCGGCGGCAAACTCGCCATGCTGGGTTCGCGTTTGATCGATTCAACCGCTCGCTCGCTCGCCACGCAATTCTTTGAAAAGTTTGCCGTCGCCGCTGTCGCGATGGCAGGTGGCGCCAAGCCGAAGAAGCCCGCCAAGAAACCTGCAAAGAAGGTTGCAAAAAAAGTGGCCAAGAAACCTGTCGCAAAAAAGCCTGCAAAGAAGCCGGGCAAGAAAAAACGCTGATTCAGCAATCCGTGCTTGACAGAGCCAGGGTCATGTGGGACATTTCACCCACAGGTTAAATGATGATGAATGCCCTAGACCTAACGTTTTCAGCACTTTCGGATGCAACGCGCCGCGAAATACTGAAACAGCTCACGTTGAAGTCGGCGATGAGTGTTGGTGAAATTGCAGCTCCGTTTGGCATATCGCTGCCCGCCATAAGCAAACACCTGGATGTGCTTGAGAATGCAGATTTGCTGGTGCGGGAAAAAAGTGGGCGAATGGTGATGTGCCGTTTGAACCCGGGACCGATGGAGGCCGCAATGCGTTGGCTATCGGATTACGAGAAATTCTGGACACTGCGCTTGGATGCATTGACGGCCTTACTGGAGGAAACCCCATGGACAAAGCCCACGACATCTCGCTCACCCTCGTCCGAAAAATCAAAGCCACCCCAGAAAAAGTCTTCGCCGCCTGGACCAACCCGGAAATCCTGAAAAAATGGATGTCTCCCCGCGATGAAATGAAAACCGTTTCTGCGGAAACCAATTTGGTTGTCGGTGGAAAATACCGCATCATTATGCGTGAACCAGACGGAGAGGATCACATCGTCGGCGGAGTTTACAGGGAAATCAGCAAAAACAAAAAACTCGCCTTCACTTGGAGCTGGGAAAGCACACCGGAAGTAGAAACACTGGTGACCATCGAACTGCGAAAAATTTCTGAAGGCACTGAACTCACGCTCACACACGCCAATTTTGGAACCGAACAAGCCCGCGACATGCACAACCATGGATGGCTGGGCTGCATCGGGCGGCTTGAAAAATATATCAACGCTTGAATCAAACAGAGGAGAGAAGTCATGGCTAAATATGAAGGCGGATGCGCCTGCGGAAAGGTAAAATTTTCAACTGATGCAGAGCCCATGATGGCCGGTCACTGCCAATGCAGGCACTGCCAGCAACTGTCGGGCGCGGGCCATACGACGTTTGCGGCGTTTACCGCTGACTCAATAAAAATGTCCGGTGAGGTCAAGTATTGGGACTACATGGCAGACAGCGGCAACACGGCAACGCGTGGACACTGCCCAAATTGCGGTTCCCAACTATTTGCCAAGAGCACAGGAATGAACGGCGTGCTGGCCGTCCAGCTTGCAGCCATGAAAGACTCAAGCAAAGTGAAACCCGCCATGGTGTTTTTCAATGGCAAGGAACAACCTTGGGACAATTTGGATGCAAGCATGCCCAGATTCCCCGGCATGCCGCCGATCTAAACCGAAAATAGCTGGAGGAAAAAAATGACTGAGATAACAGCAAATGTGAACTGGCTTGCCGTGGGTGTTGGAACCATCATCGCGTTCATCGTTGGCGCTTTCTGGTTTTCGCCGAAGGTTTTCGGAGCAAAGTGGCTTGAGGGTGTTGGCATGAAAATGGAACCAAATGCCTCCATGCCCATGGCGCCAATGATCGCGCAATTCATCGGCACATTCCTTCTTGCCTGGGTTGTCGGTGTAACTGCCGTAAGCGAGGCGCTTTTCACAATCATCCTGATTGCCATCACAATCATGGTGCTGGTGATTGCCAACGGGCTTTTCATCAAGAAAAGCAACTACGCAATCACGATCGAAGCTGGCTTCATTGCGGCAATGGTTGCAATCATGATTGTGGTTCAAGGTATTTTTCGCTGACCCCAGTGCATGAACAACGAGATCCACCGATCCCGTTGCTAAACGACAGCTGACAGTAAGCTCAATCTCTGGGCAGGCAACAGTAAGTGCACTAAAGGCTGATTGGTTTTGAATAACTCGACTACTCTCGCACGTCATTCCGGCGAAAGCCGGAATTCCGCGCAGAATTGACATGAGAGTTGCTCCACCATCAGAAATCTACAGCTGCAACCAGTTTCCCTGAATTCACAAACGAAGTGCAACACCCTGCTAAGGTGTTGGCGCTATGGGACAAAGATACAATCATCTCTCGCTTGACGAGCGCTGCCGGATTGCCTGTCTGCATAAAGCCGGTCAATCGTTCCACCAAATCGC
>JANNXN010000048.1:0-18960 GCA_031409595.1 Rhodobiaceae bacterium | reverse complement strand
CGCCTCGAAAAAGCCGGCGCCATCATTTTTGGCCGCACCACCACGCCGGAGTTCTGCCTGTCTGGCATCACCAACTCCAGGATTTGGGGCAACACGCGAAATCCCTGGGGGCTGGATTATGGTCCGGGCGGCTCTTCCGGTGGCTCCGGTGCCGCCTTGGCCGCAGGCCTCACAACGCTTGCAACCGGCACGGACATCGGTGGCTCCATCCGCATCCCGGCGTCCGCCTGCGGCGTTGTGGGATTCAAGCCGCCCCATGGCCGCAACCCCGATGGCCCGCCGTCAAATATTGACCGTTTCAATCATTGCGGGCCCATGACCCGCACCGTGGCGGACGCAAGCCTCATGCAAAACATCACATCTGGCCCACACCCGCTCGACCATGATTCAATCCGCGCCCGCGTCAGGCTTCCTCTCAAGGCCGAAAGCATCAAGAGCATGAAAATCGCCTATTCGGTGGACTTGGGCTATGTCGAGGTTGATGAAAACGTCCGCCGCAACACGCTTGCAGCACTTGAAGTCTTCCGGGCTCTCGGCGCCAAGGTGGACGAGGTTGATCTCAAGTGGGAAAAGTCCGTCGATGATGATTGCATGCATTGGTACAACACCATGCATTTTGGCAGGCAAACCATCTGGCATCGCAAAACCCATGCCCACCTCATGACCGATTACGCCCTGAAATTCGCCGCCGCTGCCGAGCGCAATTCAACCATTGATGATGTACACAAACCCTGGTCCCGCATTGATGCCATGTATCAGACAATGGGCCCCATCCTCGCAAAGTACGATGTCTTCATCTGCCCCACCAACAATCTCGCCGCCGTCAAAGCCGATCACGACCCCTGGGATCAGAGCTTCACCGTCAATGGCCACAAGGCCGATCCGGAATTTGGCTGGGTGATGACCCACCAGTTCAACATGCTGCACAATTGCCCAGTCCTCGCTGTGCCGTCAGGCCACACGACAGGAGGCATCCCCACCGGCATCCAGATAGTGGCCCGCACTTTTGACGATGCCCGTGTGTTCCGGGCTGGCCTTGCTTATGAGAAGGCTCTTGGCGGCTGGTACACCACCCCCAAAAAACGGCCGTCGCTTTGAGGCTGATGGTGCGTGATCGGGTTGGGATTTTGGAAGCGCAGGGTCTTATCCGTCAGTTGCGTGCCGCAACTGCCACCTTCCCCAGCCCCGAGGGCTGGAGAAGGATTGGGATGTCTTGTGTTGTTGCGCTTTATTGAGGCTTGTCAGTCATTGGGAAGGTTCAGCAGGGTCATGATTTCTGCACCCAGTTGCATGTCGGGGATGTGGCCGAAGGACTGGCGGCGGAGGTTGCCCATGCGGTCTATCAGCAGCATGGTTGGAGTTCCCTGCATGGCGTAAAGCTCCATGGTTTTTGGAATGGGCATCTCTGGCATTTGCGGCTGGTCTATGGCCACGGGAAATGTGATGCGATTTTCGTGAAGGAACGCCTTGAGCGAAACAGGCCCCATGGCATCATGATGTTCAAAAACCGTGTGCAGGCCCAGCACTGAAACTTCCATGCCTTTGAAAAGCGCATGAACCTGACGAAGTTGGGGGATGAGCTCGGACACGCAACCGGGGCAGAGCATTTGAAATGCGCCGACCACAATGACGCGCCCCCGCAGAGCGGCCAGTGATAAGGAAGTTTCAGCATTTAGCCACCGCTGCGTGATCCATTCGGGTGCTGGCGGATTTTGCTGGCTCATGTGGCAGCGCTCTTGGATCTGCCATCCAGCGTCATCAGCGCGCCATAAAGCTCGGGCCTGCGGTCGCGGAACACGCCCCAGGTTCTCCGCAATTCGCCAATCCCATCCAGATCAAAACTTTGCAACCGCACACCTTCCTCAACCCGGTCCATCTCCTGAACTTTCTCTCCCTGGTAATCCGCGATGAAGGACCGCCCATAAAAAATATCGGCCCGCCCATCCGGCGCCACTTCGCGCCCCACGCGGTTGGACGCCGCCAGCGGCATGATATTGGCCGCCGCATGGCCGCGCATGGTGTTCTGCCAATGGCTGCTTGAATCATAACCGGGGTTCGGCGGCTCTGAGCCTATGGCGGTGGGATAAAGCAAAATTTCCGCCCCCATCAGTGCCATGGCGCGCGCCGCTTCCGGAAACCACTGGTCCCAGCAAATGCCAAGCCCAACGCGCCCTGCAGCCGTATCCCAAACCTTGAACCCCGTATCGCCCGGCGAAAAATAGAACTTCTCCTGATAGCCTCTGCCATCGGGAATATGGGATTTGCGGTAATGGCCCAGGCGCTTGCCATCCGCATCAGCAATGACAGTCGTATTGTAATGCGCCTGGCCTGCGCGCTCAAAAACACTGATGGGCAACACCACGCCCAGTTCCTTCGCAAGGGCTGCAAATCGCGCCACCGTTGGATGCCGATCCAGCTCATGCGCTTGGCCGAAAAACCTGGTGTGCTGCTCAATGCAGAAATAATCCCCGTCGAACAATTCCTGCAGCAATATCAGGTTGGCGCCCTCGCTTGCCGCATCACGCGCCAATGTCTCGGCCCTATCGCAATTTTTCTGCCAGTCATGGACTGATGCCATCTGCGTAATGGCCACCGTCAGCTTACGCATCTAGAAATCCTTCCAGCACATTCACCGTGTTGATGCCGATGGCCTCAATCGCATAACCGCCTTCCATCACAAAAAGCGTCGGCAGTTTCAGCTTGGCAATGCGCTTTCCATAATCCCTGAAATCCGCCGACTTCAATTTGAAATAGCTGATGGGGTCTTTCTCGTAGGTGTCAACGCCAAGCGAGACAACCAGCACATCAGGTCCATAATTTTTGATTTTTCCACAAGCCTGCCCCAGCGCCTTGCTCCAAACCCCATAGGGCGTGCCCGCAGGCATCGGATAGTTGAAATTGAAACCCTCGCCGGCGCCCGCACCCACTTCATCCTTGTACCCCAGAAAATACGGATACGCCGTTTCCGGCTCTCCATGCAGCGAGCAAAACAACACGTCATCGCGGGTGTAGAAAATATCCTGCGTGCCATTGCCATGGTGAAAATCCACATCGAGAATGGCCACGCGCGCGGCCCCCCCATCCCTGAAAGCCTGCGCCGCAATCGCCGCATTGTTGAGAAAGCAATACCCCCCATAAAGATCATCATGGGCATGATGTCCGGGCGGGCGGCAAAGCGCGAAAGCTGATGCCTCGCCACCCGCAATCAATTTCTGCGCCGTGAGTGCAACCGAAGCTGAAGCCTTGGCAGCGCCCCAGGTTCCAGCCGTAATGCAGGTTTCAACCGAGTGAATGTAATAGCCAACTTTGCCGTCAATGGCCTTGGGGCAGCGCTGCCCCATGCTGCGCGCCGGAAATCCCGTCGGCACAATTTCGCCGCGATAGCCGGCCGCCTGCCATTCAGCCCAGGCGGTTTCCAGAAATTTCAGAAAGCCCTTGTCGTGAACCCGCGCCACCGCTTTCATGTCAACCGGCTTTGGCGCCACCAGATTGTCCATCTTGCGCTTTTTGAGTTCGCGCAAAATATATTCCATCCGCGATGGCCGCTCGAATGGCGTTACAAACTCGCCACCCGAAATCTCGCCCTGCGCGAAATGCAAACGATGATCATCGGTAAACACAATTTTCATGAAAAACTCCTCCCTGATCCCCGCAATGTGTCAGAGATCGGAGGGCTATTCAATTGAGCTTGCTAATTCAAAACCTTGAATTCAATTTTGGCAACACCAGCCCGCACCAGCCCTACGACCTTCGCCGCCCCAAAACTCAAATCCATGACGCGACTTTTGCTGAAGGGCCCGCGGTCATTGATCCGCACGATAACCGATTTTCCATTGCTCAAATTGGTGACCAGCACCTTCGTGCCAAACGGCAAGGTACGGTGCGCGGCCGTCAAACCGTTGGGATCATAGCGTTCGCCATTGGCTGTGCGTGTGCCCATCTTGTAATAGGACGCCCAACCAACCCCGCCGGTTTTGGCCGCAGCCCCGCCAATGGCCAAAAATCCAGCAAATACAATTATTAACAAACGCTTCATGGAATCCCCGACAATGTTATTGCGGCGCACCATAAAGCCATTTGTGGCGACAATGTGGCAGGTATTGCCCGCCTAAATCGCGGCTTCTACCATGATTTCCACATCAAGTCCGGGCGCCGCCAACTTTGATTCAACGGTGGCGCGCGCCGGGGTGTTGCCGGGCGACACCCACGCATCCCAGGCTTCATTCATCTGTGAGAAGGTGCCAATGTCGGTGAGCCAGATATTGGTTTTCAAAAGCTTGGTCTTGTCCGTGCCAGCCGCAGCCAGCGTGGCATCGATCTGGCTGAGAATATCAGCGGTCTGTTCCTTCACCGATTTGCCAACGGTCTTGTCGGCCACAAATCCTGAAAGATAAACCTTGCCGCCATGGACAACCGCTTCACTCATGCGCTTGCCAGCGCCAATTCTTTTAATGCTCATGTGTCTCTCCTGTTAGGTGGTGGCGTTGTTTAGAGCAAATCCCGCAAAAGTTGAAGACTTTTGCGATAAGGATTTGCTCCAACGTATTGATCTGGCGCGATTCCTTTCCGGCAAGCCGATTCCGGCTTGCCGGGAAGCGCGCTAGCCTGTCTTGAACACGGCTTCAATCACCGCCAGCAAGACTTTCGGCAACGTCTCGAATGCGTAAGGTGCACTGAGCCGCTCCAGCCAGTGATGATAATCCCGGCCCCATGGCCCGATGTTGATGCAAGGGTATCCCGCAGGTTCGGACAGTGTAAAACTTGTACCCCATATCGGCGTGTTGGCCGCCACAACCGAAAAGTCTCCCGTTGCCTCGCCCACAAAACTCATGTCCGAAATACCGGCAAAATATTCAACCACGCCAAGCCCCAGGGGTTCGACCGTATCAGCTATCACCTTTCTCAGTTTTTCATCCTTCAACGTAACCGCCGGATAGGGAATGGAACCAAATCCCATCACCACCGCAGGGCCCGAAAGCCCCGCAAGCTGCCAAACCTGTTGTGTCAAAAGTTTTGAGCGTTCCGGAAAATCCAGATCAGTGCACTGGGCCATCTCTTGCGCAAATGGCGCGATGCTTTCACTTTTGACGCGCGCCGCCAGCTCGGCAAATCCCATCACCGGTATTTGGCGTTTGGTCTTCAACTCCGCCCGCGCCACGGCCCGCCTTGCAAGTGCGAGTGAAATCTCCAGAACTTCACCAGCCGATCTCCGGTGCTGCAAGGTGTTCCAATAGATAAAACTCTGCGCCGGCGTCGTTACATTGTAACCAGACTTCAAATCCCTGGCATGAAGAGCCGTAGGTGGCGCTGCAATTTCCGCACCCGTTGCTTCTTCCAACTCTGCTGCCAACTCAAACTCAGTCACCAATTCCGCTGCAATGTAAGCCGCATTGGCGCCATCCCCCGGGTAACTCGCGTGGGCCTCCTTGCCCACAACAAACGCTGTCACCAATTGTTTGCCGACAGAGCCCATGGCCACAACCCGGCCCGTCGAACCATCGCCCTGATCCGAAATCGCATCCAGATTGATCACCAGTTCAATCCGCAAATCCAGTTTTTTGAGAGAAGGTGCGGCCGCCCGCATCCCCGCCGAACGATCCTCTTCATCCGGTGTGGCCATCAGCAAAAGCGAATGCTCGCCATCATAGCTTTCCATCGCTGCAAGCCCCGCCGCAATGCCGGACTTCATGTCGAGAAGCCCCCGCCCCGGCAGGAAATCACCTGACGTCAGATCAGCCAGAGCCAGCGCGTTTTCACCGGTCTGCGCCAGTCGCGCAATCATCACATCGCGCAGCGCCTCCGGATTCAGGGCAAATTTCGCCAACTCGCCATAGTCGCTGAATGACACCGTATCAAAATGTCCCGCCAGCACAATCATGCGTGAACTCGCGCCCCGCTTCAGCGCAAAAACATTGCTGCGCGCAAGCGCATCTTCGGGAATGGCCTCAGTCCACACATCCAATGATTTTGAACGCTGCAGATAATTTGCAAAGCGCCCCGCAAAAGCCGCCTCATCGGGCGTTCCCGTAACCGATGGCCATGAGGTGAGTTCCAGGGCAATGTCTCGTGCACGCTGGGCAAGGGCATTTTTCTGTGACATGATGCTCAACAGGAGTGCTTGCAAATGAATTCGCTTTTCATGAACTGGTTTGGCCTCACTGTTCCCATCTTGCAAGCCCCCATAGCCGGGGCCGCCACGGTGGAACTGGCAACCGCCGTGGGGCGGGCCGGGGCGCTTGGTTCACTCGCCCTGTCCTGGCCCGAGGCGCAAGCAGGCCTGCGCGATGCCACGGAACTCAAAACCAGAAAAATTCCGTTCTTCACCAATTTCGTCCTGCGCTTTCCCAACGAGGCCTTGCCCCTCATCATCGCTCTTGGAGTTCCGGCCGTCACCTTTTCCTGGGGCGTGGATGAAGCCTTGGTTGCCCGCGTCAAGGCCAGTGGCGCAAAAGTTGGCGTTCAGGTGGGCTCAAAGGCTGGCGCTCAAACGGCCCTGAAGGCGGGGGCGGATTTCATCATTGTCCAGGGCATGGAAGCGGGCGGCCATGTCCAGTCTTCCACCCCGCTGCAGAAACTTCTGGCCGGCGTGGTGGCCATTGCAGGTGCGGTTCCCGTCATCGCCGCCGGTGGCATCGCCGACGCTCGAGGCGCGGCTGCGGCTATGCGGCAAGGCGCACAAGGTGTCATGATGGGAACAAGATTTCTGGCAACCCAGGAAAGCGGTGCCCATGAACTTTACAAACAGGCCCTCGTCAAAGCCACGGCAGGTGATACCAGCCTGACCAATTGTTTTGACATTGGCTGGCCCTATGCCATGCACCGGGTACTGCGCAATTCAACCTTTGAAATGTGGGAAGCGGCTGGCAGTCCTGCCGCGCCCAATCGCCCCGGTGAGGGCGATGTTGTTGCATCCAGCGGCCCAACCCAGCTCCTGCGGTATTTCGATTCATCGCCACCCCAAGACGCAACGGGCGATGTTCTGGCCACCTGCCTTTATGCCGGAACGGGTGTTGATCACATCAATGCCGTTGAGCCCGCCGGAGCGCTGGTCACCAGATTATGGACGGAAACCCAAAAACTGCTTTGACCCATCAGGCGAATTTCTGGTCATATTCGATGACGGCGTTGAGCAGCACCTGCGATCCCGCGCCACATTCTTCCAGCGTGGTTGACTCCGCCTCGTTGTGTGAAATGCCGCCAAGGCACGGCACGAAGATCATCGTCGTGGGCGCCACCCGCGCAATATAGGCCGCGTCATGTCCAGCCCCCGACGCCATCTCGCACATCTCGAAACCCGCTTGGGCGCCGCCCTTCCGCACACAGTCTATAAGCTCCGGATTGAATTTCACGGCGGGAGATTTCCAGATGCATTTTTCCTCGTAGGTGAGTTTTTCTTTTTCAGCGATGGGGCCAAGGGCCGCGCGAAACGCTGCTTCCATCTTGTCCAGAGCAGCTTCATCCGGGTGGCGCAGATCAACCGTGAAGAAAACTTCCCCCGGCACCACATTGCGGCTGTTGGGCCGGTTTTCAATCAGCCCTACCGAAGCAACCCCCGGCAGATGCGCCAGCCCCACCTGATGAATGGCTTCGATCATGCGCGAAGCTCCCAGCAGCGCATTTTTCCGGAGCAGCATGGGGGTAGCACCCGTATGAGATTCCTGCCCCGTGACCGTCACCTCATACCAGCGCATGCCCTGAACGCCCGTCACCACACCGATCATCTTGTTTTCGGCTTCCAGAATAGGCCCCTGTTCAATATGAAGCTCAAACATCGCCTGAAATTTGTGGGAGCCCACAGGCTCGGACCCCAGATAGCCGATGCGTTTCAGCTCGTCACCCAGCTTGATGCCATCACGGTCTTCGCGCGAATAGGCATAGTCGGGGGTGAACACGCCCGCATAAACGCCTGAACACAACATCGCCGGCGCAAAGCGCGAACCCTCCTCGTTGGTCCAGTTCACAATCATGATGGGGGCGTTTGTCTCATAGCCCATGTCAACCAGCGTGCGGAGCGCCTCCAGGGCACCCAGAACCCCCAGCACGCCATCAAATTTGCCGCCGGTGGGTTGCGTATCAAGATGCGATCCCAAAGCGATCGGCAGCATGTCCTTGCGCCGACCCGCGCGCGTGGCAAACATGTTGCCAACGCTGTCCACCTGCACCGTGCAGCCCAAAGCCTCGCATTGGTCTTTGAACCAGTCGCGCACCCGTTTGTCCTCATCCGAAACTGTCAGCCGCTTGATGCCGCCCTTGGGCGTACCGCCAAATTTTGCGGTCTCCATCAGACTGTCCCACAGGCGCTGCGGATTGATCACGAGATTGGATTTCACTGTCATGAGTTTCCCTAAGCAATACGGATATCAGTATGGACAAAATCATCGCCCTTGAACAGCAGCGGAACCCGGTGCGTCTTGGCGCAGGCATAAGAAAAGCAATCTCCCATGTTCAAGCCCGCCCTGTGCCTGCCCTTGCCAAATCGCGAAAACGCGGCAACGGCCCCTCTGCCGATGGTTTCGTCGATGCTAACGAGAGTAGCTCCGGCCTGCTTGAGAAACTGCTCGACGAGGGTTTCCGCTGTCTCAATTTCACACGATTGGCTTCTGACAAGCCCCAGCACCGCCTCATAAATCGCATTTGGCGAAACAATGGTTTGCTTTGGCGGTGCAATTTTCAGCGCCAAAGCTTCCCAATCTGGTTCTCTTGCAAGTATGGCGACAATTGCCGATGCATCCAGGAACATCAGATATCGCCGGAAAGTTCGTCAAAAAATGCCTTGTCTGCCTTGAGCCCCGTGGGCGGATACTCTGCAAGCCGGTCCTGTATGGGCTTGATGCGCTCAAGGAAAGTGGCGCTCTTCTCCCGTTTCAGCTCCGCCAGCGCCATTTCCACCGCCTCGCGAATTGTCTCCGTCAAAGTCTTGCCCTTGAGCTTGGCAAGCTTGCGCACCGCCTTGTCCGTCGCCGGGTCCTTCACATAAAATGTCATGGCCATTCTCCGTATATACAAATATATAAATAGTATATACTGCCTTGTCAAGGTTTCCAGCGTCGGTCCCTTGCCAACATGTTCAAGCGTGATAATCTCGGTCCACCGAAGGAAAGCGCCATGTACACCAAACAAGCCCTGCGCGAATTGGGATTGAACGGCCAGGAACTGAGCGCCGAGCAAGTACGCCAGCTTGACGGGCAGGGCTTCTTCATCATCGAAAGTTTTTACAGCCGCGCCGAGGCGAGTGAAATGGCAGAAGAATTCGACCGCCTTCACGCAAGGGAAGGCGAAAAGGGCGGCCACGAAGTGCACGTCGAACCCGGCGCACCCCGCGTCTCGGATATCTACAACAAGACGCAAGCCTATGACATTTGCCTGAACTGCAAACCCCTGCTGGCCGCCGCCCACCACATGCTGGGCGAATTCAAGCTGCATGGCGCCAACCTCCGCGATCCGCTGCCCGGCAAGGGCCACCAGGATTTGCACGTCGATGTGCCCAAGAAATTTGCCGATGACTGGTGGGTGACCAACGCCCTCGTGCTGTTTGACGACATGACCAACGACAACGGCCCCACCCGCATTGTGCCGGGGTCCCACCTCTGGCAGCCCATCAACGTGCCTTACGTGAATATCGGCGACTGGCTGCCAGCGCCCCTGACGCCAGAAGAGCAGGCCCGGGTGCCCAAGGATTTATCCGCCCCCTATCCGGGAGAAATGCATGTGACAGCCCCTGCCGGTTCTGTTGTGGTGATGAATTCCTCCATGTGGCATGGCGGCACCCGCAACACCAACGGCGCCCGCCGCCGCGTGCTGCACTTGACCTACACAAGGCGCGACCTGCCCCAGCAACTGGTGCAGCGCGACTATCTCACCCAGGATTTATATGAGCGCATGAGCCCGGCCCAGCGTTTCCTGTTGGATATCGAACCTCTGTCGGAAACCCGGCGCTCGGCCGCCACGGGTTCCGCCAGACGCGAAGGCGAACACAAGGGCTGGTGGAATTAGGGCGGGAGCTCATAAACACGCAGCCCATCTTGGAAATTCAGGCGGGGACACTGTCCTGCTTTCGGCTGTCTTGCGGAAAGTGGTGAGTGGTGCCAGATTGACGCGGGGCCGGTCGGAGTTATCGACATGGCCTGAGACATGTCTTGGATCGATAGGGAACATCCGGCCCGAAATGCAAGCCGTTCAGGGGTCCGTTTATCGCTTTGCAGGCTTCAGCCTCGATCCTGGCGCGGGCATGCTGCGCAAAGGCGGGAGAGAAATCGTTCTGCGCCCGAAATCGCTCGAATTGCTCACGTTTCTGCTGCGCAACACCGGTCGCGTTATCTCAAAAGACGAATTGCTGAGTTCGGTGTGGAATGACCGCATCGTAACCGAGGACTCGCTCACGCAATGCGTGCATGACATTCGCCGGGCGCTGGCCGACGATGAGCAGAATCTCGTCCGCACCGTGCCACGCCGCGGCTATCTCTTTCCTTCCGAGGCGCTTGAAGGCCAGATGCATGACCCGGCATCTCTTGAAACAGCGGCGTCGGGCGATGCCGGCAGGCCGTCCATCGCAGTGTTGCCCTTCAACAACATGAGCGCCGACCCGTCGCAGGAGTTTTTCAGCGATGGCATAACCGAGGACATCACGACGGCCCTTTGCAAACTGAGGGGATTCTTCGTGATCGCCCGCAACACGATGTTCACCTACAAGGCAAAGTCGGTGGATGTGCGTGCCGTCGGACGCGAACTTGACGTGCGCTACCTGCTCGAAGGCAGTGTGCGCAAAGCGGGCGACCGGATACGCGTCACTGCCCAGCTCATCGACGTTGCAACCGGAAGCCACCTCTGGGGCGATCGCTACGACAGAAAGTTCGACGACATCTTCGCCATCCAGGACGAAATCACGGCGAGTGTCGTTGGCCGCATTGGTCCGGAGCTTTTCGCGGCCGAGCATGCGCGGGCCCGCCGGAAGCTGCCGGAAAACCTGGATAGCTGGGAATGCACATTGCGGGCCCTGTTCCTCACCTCGCGCCTGTCAGAGGAGGACAGCGGGGAAGCGCTCATGTTACTCGACCGGGCCATCGCAACCGATCCCGCCAATGCTCAGGCCTTGGGTCTCAAGGCATGGACCCTGATCTGGCGGACGGCTCAGGGTTGGCACGACAGGGACCGCGCCATTGAAGAGGCGGCCTCGCTTTCCGCCCGCGCGCTTGACGCCGACGAGACTGAGCCCTGGGCTTGGATGGGGCGAGGCATGGAAGATGTGCTGATGCGCCGAACCGCACCCGCCGCTGCCGCATTCACCCGCGCCGTGGATCTAAACCCGAATTTCGCCATGGCGTACGGCATGCTCGGCCTTGCCCACGCCTTTGCGGGAGAGGCGGATCACGCGATCACCTTTATTGATCAGGCTTCCCGCCTGAGCCCGCGCGAGCTCTTTCACGGTGCCTTCGCCCAGCAATACGCCTTCGCGCATTTCGCTGCCGGGAGTTACGCGTTAAGCCTTGAATGTGCGAAAAGGGCCCATCAGCTCCGGCCCGGCCACGCCTATCCGCTGCTGATCGCCGCCTCTTGCGCCGGCCATCTGGGAGATTCCGAGTCTGCCGCAGCGCTTCTCGCAACACTCAAGAGCGTGGCGCCTGCCATCTCGGCGGACTGGGTCGAGGTGAATGCGCCATTTGTGCGTGCGGAAGATCGCAGGCGGCTTATCGCGGGGCTCGCGTGCGTGGATTTCGGCTAATCCCGTTTCCACTCCTCTTCTGCGAATTGCTTCGAGGAATTCGTCTTCGGGAACGGGGTGTCCGGCGCATCCAAGCCGAGGAAACGGCACAGCGGCTTCCAGCCCTCGCGCATGTCGAAGGTGAGCAGCCGGTCTTTCGGGATTTCAGCCTGCACCGCCGCAATGTGCTCGCGGAAAACCGCCTTGGCATGGGTGCGATCAGTCATCCGCCCGCCGAACAGCTGCACCGCCACAGTCTCATTCGCCATCTCGACCAAAGCGTTGAGGTGCGGCGTGGGCAGCTTGCCACGGCTGGCGAGCAACGGCAGGATGGTGGCTTCCACGCTGTCGTACCACGCGTCCGGGTCGCGAACAGTGAGAATGACCTTTGCCTTCGGGAAATGCCGCGCAAGCTCTCGCCAATAGCGCGCCCCAGGCCAGTCGGTTTGGGATCTGTAACCTGCGAAAATCCTGTCCCAATCAACCGCCTCGCCACGCGCCGCAGTTTGCCAACCCGGCAGTTGCGCGGGATTGTCGCGCACTTCAAACATGTGATGGCAGGGCCCAAGGCCCAAATGTTCGAGGGCAAGCTTCAATGAGTTCGTTCCAGTTCGGCCAAAGCCGGCGCCGATGATGTCCAAGGTCATTTGCCCCTCCTGCGTCTTTCTGAACTGCGTCGCCGTCTCCACCCCAGCTTTTGATGCCGAACTCATGCATCATGGCAAGCCAAATTGAGTGGCTCAAGGGGGTTATCCATGCAGGTTGTTGCGAACGATATCTGGCTGAAGTCGAAGCGGAAGGTTGGCTCTGGTTCCGGCCGCCTTCTTACAAGGGGAGGACGTGAGCCGAAAAGCGTCTCGGCATCGACGTTGACGTCGTCCAGCAGGTGCGCATCCAGGCTGCGCAGTTGCCTGATTGTCAGGCACTGCATTCTCCAGGCTTCGTATTTGGCGAGCCAGCCCTTGAACCAAGTGCGTAATTGGGGGTCCGGCAGATAGACAGCGGCAAATGTTTGGGTTGTCATGGCACTTCTCCAATTTGCAGTTCGTTGCGATAGATGAAAGAATGTGCCGCGCGCCCGGAAATGTCCCGAAAGCGCGCTGAAATAGTTCTGAAATCGCGAAGGCGACGCGCTGGCTTGCGGTATCTCTCCTGTTAAGGTGATGGTTATTGCAACATGTGAGCAGCGCCATCCAAAACCCAGACCCTCGCTCCTCAAAGCCCGTCGATTTTTTTGCCCATGATGGCGATGGCCTTCTGGTAAACCGTGGCGGCATTCCAGCCCTGGATGGCGGCAAAGCTTGCCTGCCCGGGCTGATAGCCCCCACCTGCCACAAACCCATGGGCTGCCAGAAATTTGGCTGTTGAAGCCAAAGCGTCGGCCTTGGAGTTCAAATTGACGCCGCCCTTGCCATCGCCATCGGTGCCATAGAGCAAAACGTTTTTGGGCAGGAATTGCGTCTGCCCCACTTCACCATGCATGGCGCCTTTGGAGGATGCGGAAAGAACACCCCGGTCAATCAGCTTCAAGGCCGCATAGAGTTGTTCGGTAAAGAACGCGCTCCTGCGGCAGTCATAGGACAGCGTGGCCACAGCCGACAAGGTGTTCTGGTTGCCGAGATATCCGCCAAAGCCTGTCTCCATGCCCCAGATCGCAAGCAGTGGCCCCGGTGGAACGCCGTAACGCTTTTCAAGCGACGCAAAAAGCGGCCCATTGGCTTTCTTCAGGGATTTGCCGCGCGCGATGATCCCGGCAGCGCCCCGCTTCTGCATAAACGCGCCAAGCGAAAGCTTGAAGTTTTTTTGTGAGCGATCTGCCGTGATGGTGCCAGTTGAATAGGTTGTTGCAGCCAAAGCTGTGAGGGCCTTGGGCTTGACGCCTTTGGCCTTGGCCTCCGCTGCAAATGCCGTCTTCCATTTTTCAAAACCCGCAGCGTCGTTGCCGCATTTGGCGGCCTGTGCCGCTGCTGGCGCTATCACAAGAACCGCCAGCCAGAAAAACGCTGCATGTACAAACTTCATCCTGATCCTCATTTTCCAAAAGCCCGCAGGCCTTGTCATAGCGCTCCAGCCAGATTATGGGACCCCATGAAAAATCATGTTGAGCACCTCTACCCAACCCTTGTCTACCGGGCCGAAATTCCAGAAGCACATGCTCTCAATCTTGAATTGGAAGATGCAAGCCTAGCTATCAGTCAGCATGACGCCAAAGGCAGGCGCTGGTGCGAAAAACACGGTTATGCCGGTTACACCTCCTACGCCTCAATCAGCGATCTGGCCCAGCGTTCAAAACCCTTCGGCCGGCTCGAAAAAATCATCCACCGCCACGCCAACCAATTCGCCAAAACCCTGCAGTGGGAATTGAAGGGCGGAACACCCCTGTGCGATGGCATGTGGGTGAACGTGTTGCCGCAAGGCGGTTCCCACACCTCCCACATCCACACCAACGCCGTCCTCAGCGGCACTTACTATGTGACAGCGCCTCAAGGCTCGAGCCCCATCGTGTTCGAAGACCCAAGGCATGGCCTTATGATGGCAGCCCCGCCCCGCAAGACCAGCGTTTATGAAAGCCGAACCCCCAAGGCCGGAACCCTCATGCTGTGGGAAAGCTGGCTCCGCCATGAAGTTCCCATGAACCGCGCCAAAGAGGACCGCATCAGCATCAGCTTCAACTGCGTGATCGGATGATGTGCAACTGGTTTAAAACAATTGGGAGAAATGAGATGTTCAAGTCGGCACGTCCCGGTCTCGCGGGGAAATTTGCGGCTGGTCGGGTGGATACCCGACAAGGCAGGGTGCTGTTTCGAGGGCCATGAAAGAATGCGGCAAGTACTCCAAACGAAACCCCGGGTATCGACATAAGAATTCGTGTTTTGTTTATGAAGTGAGATAATGGCTGGTTGGAACGCCAATCCTCCCGCACATTTCCGCCATAAATTTGTTGACAGTTGTGGCCGGAGAAATGGGGAAAGAACTGCACCATGTTTGCCAGGTTCTTGGTTTCAGCGATTTTAATTTTGCTGCTGCTCGCTCCAGCTGCAAAAGCCCAAACCCTTTCCAGCGATTGCCTGGCCGTGGCTGAAGGTCCGGCCACCGTGCAACTCGTGAAGTTCGCCCCCGCCGCCCTCGCCGAAACTGAAGTGCAGCTCACTTTCGTCGGCCATTCCACCTTCCTGATCGAGAGCGCCGGCGGCATCCGCATCGCCACGGATTTCGCCGGCTACGCTGGCGGCATAACACCCGATGTCGTCACCATGAACCGCGCCCACAGCTCCCACAATACGAGCTTTCCCGATCCCGCCATCAGGCACGTGCTGCACGGCTGGAACCCCGAAGGCGGCCGCGCCGGACACAGCCTCTCGCTAAAGGATGTCTACATCCGCAATGTCACAACCGATATCCGGGGCGGCCAGATGGGCCGCATCCCCGACGGCAATTCTATTTTCATTTTCGAAATAGCGGGCCTCTGCATCGGCCACGTGGGCCACCTCCATCACGAACTCACCCCCCGGCATATGGGCCAGATCGGCAGGCTCGATATCATGATGGTGCCCGTCGACGGCGGCTACACCATGGCCCAGGTCAACATGATGCAAGTGGTGAAGGATCTCAAAGCCTCAATAGTAATCCACATGCACTACTTCGGCCCCGCCACCCTTTCAAACTTCATCTCGAACGCCAGGGCAACTTTGAAAATAGACGTAAAGGACTCCCCCACACTCACCGTCTCCCGCAAGACGCTCCCCAAGGAACCAACCCTGATCGTGCTGCCGGGGTATTGAGCATGCAGCATTCACCCTCGCCCGACCGCCGTAGCTTTTGCGAAGAAGGGTGGGAGAGGGTGCCCGGCAGGGCGGGTGAGGGCTTTTTCGGTATCAGCCAAAGGCCCCGCATTCGCCGCTTCACGCCTTAGCTTTCAAATTCCGCGCATGGCGATCACGGATGCCACCGAACACTTTCCTGGCAGGTATCCCCCGCTTGATGTCCGCCTCCGCCCGCTTCCCGCCTTTCGGCTGGGTTACACCCTTCCAGATCGCATTCGCCACAGTCACCATCACCTGTTGGTGGGCATAGACATTCAACTTTCTCACTCAGCCGCAACAATCACGCTCTGCCCCAACTTCTCCGCCACACCTTGCGGATCAGCAGCGATCACCTTGAGATAGGCCCGCGCCGGAGCGTCTGGTTCTGACCGTCCCTGCTCCCAATCGCGCAACGTCCCGACCGGGATTTGATAACGTTCGGCAAATTCTTCCTGGGTGAGCGACAGCTGACGGCGCAGCGTTCGCACACGTGGCACCCGCTTCCGGTTGGCAAGCTGATCCTCAGTCCACGGCATATTGTCGGGATCATGGACTGGATGATCAACATCCCCGCGCAACTCAGGTTCCGGGATATCGATCTTGACCCAGCCTAAGCCAGTTTTTTGTTCAAGCGTCCTATCTGGAAGCGTTCTCACGGTAATAATGGTTTTGCTCATGTTGCGTTGCCCTTCGGGCGGATATGATGCGGGTGGCTTCTCCGCGTTCAGTATAAACAATCGTCAATATGGAACGTGTGCCCATTGCGTAAGCAATCATGCGGTCTTCACCATAGTTTTCCCTATCGTCCAGTTCTTCAACAACGAGCGGGTCACTAAGTGCAAAAGCCGCTTCCTGAAACGTGATCCCATGTTTGCGAAAATTCTCTTCCGCTTTTATGAAATCCCATTCAGCCTTCATATACGGGTTTCCCGTAGTAATGTCAAGACAACCTTACGGCGTAACTTCCACCCGCTCGCGCCCTTTGGCGCTGTCACGCCTTTCAAGATGGCATTGGCCACATGGATGGGCGCGTTGGTTTGTCTCGCCACAAAAATCACCGACTCCCGGTTTTGCACGTATGTCGCCGTGCTCCCAAGCCACGCGATCGCGCGATAACTCGGTCTTCGGCGTACGCTTGCATTTATCATACTGGGCCAAGCCATTCGCCGACGGCGAAAACAGTAGCAGCGCAAATGTCGCTTTTATTTCCATGGCAGTTGGATAATCCCAAAGGATCCTCTCCCACAAGAAGTATGCGGGAGAGGATGGTGGTCGCCTCACATCCCCTTCGCGGCGTCCGTCACAACGCTGGTCCAGGCGCCTTCGGGCTTTGCGGTGATCACCGGATCAGAGCCGCCCTTCATCAGTGTTTCCACTGTTCGCTCCGCCGCCGCCACATCGAGCGTGCCATCGGAGCCTTCGGTCAGCATGTTGATCTCCTGGATCATTGTCGTCTGGTGGCCTTCCGTCTGCGAGCCCGAAGCATCGTTTTCGAGAACGATCTTCACAGCCTCCGCCGGATTGGCGCGCGCGTCATCCCAGCCCTTCATGGAGGCTTTCACAAACTTCGCCATGGTGGCAACGAAAGCCGGGTCTTTCAGCTTGTCTTCCAGGACATAAAGGCCGTCCTCCAAAGTCGCCACGCCCTGGTCCTCATACTTGAACACCACCAGTTCATCGGCTTTCATGCCGGCTTCAATGATCTGGTAATATTCGTTGTAGGTCATGGTTGAAATGCAATCCGCCTGCTTTTGCAGAATGGGATCCACGTTGAAACCCTGCTTCAGCACGTTCACGCCGTCAGCCCCGCCGGTGGTTGGAATGCCGAGCTGGCTCATCCACGACAGGAACGGATATTCATTGCCAAAGAACCACACGCCAAGCGTCTTGCCCTTGAATTCTTCCGGCTTGGTGATGCCGGAATCCTTGCGGCAGGTCAGCATCATGCCCGAGCGCTTGAAGGGCTGGGCGATGTTCACAACCTTGGAGCCCTTTTCGCGCGTCGCCAGCGCCGAGGGCATCCAGTCGATCACCACGTCAGCGCCGCCGCCGGCCAGAACCTGCTGCGGATTGATGTCGGGTCCGCCCGGCATGATGGTGACCTCAAGGCCCGCATCCTTGTAATAGCCCTTGGCCTGGGCCACGAAGTAACCGGCGAACTGCGCCTGGGTCACCCACTTCAACTGAAGTTTCACCGCTTCGGCGAATGCGCTGCCGGATGTTGCCAGAAGCGCGCCTGCCGCTGCGGCGGCCAATAGATATTTCTTCATTTCAACTGTCTCCCTTTTCCAAAAAAACCCGCTTACGTCCTGTAAGACGGATGCCAAAAAGTCACCCACCGCTCAAGCGCGACAAGCAACCCGTAAAAAGCCGAACCCACCAGTGCTGCCACGGTGATTTCAGCCCAAACCATATCCAGCCCCATGCGGCCCACTTCCGTTGAGATGCGGAACCCCATGCCCACAATGGGGGTGCCGAAAAACTCCGCAACAATCGCGCCAATCATCGCCAATGTCGAGTTGATCTTGAGCGCGTTGAAAACGAAGGGCATGGCGGCAGGCAGGCGCAGCTTCACCAGCGTCTGCAGCCAGTTGGCGCCATAGCTCCGCATCAGGTCGCGCTCAAGATGCCCCGAAGCCTGCAGGCCGGTGACGACATTGACCAGCATCGGAAAGAACGTCATCACCACAACCATGGCGGCTTTCGATTGCCAGTCAAAACCAAACCACATGACCAGGATTGGAGCCACACCGACAATGGGAAGCGCCGCCGCCAGATTGCCGAGCGGCAGCAGCCCGCGCTTGAGAAAATCAAAGCGGTCGCACAGCAGCGCCACCAGAAATCCGGCAAGCGAGCCGATAATCCAGCCCGGAATGACAGCGCGAATGAACGTCTGCACAAAATCCTCGTAAAGCGTGGGCAGCGAGATGATGAGCTTGGCCCAGATGTCAGTAGGCGCCGGAAAGATCACGAAGGGCACATCGAAAAACCGCACGAAGGCTTGCCAGAACACCAGAACGGCCACGCCAAAAATCGCCGGCGCGATGAAATTCTGCGTCTTCATGCGCGAACCCCCATGCGGGCATTCACCACGCGCTCAACGCCCCCCACACCATAGACCAGGCTTGCCGCGACTGCCGACGCCGCAACGAGTGCTGCCCAGATCTGGATGGTCTGCCCGTAGTAGGAGCCAGCCAGCATGCGCGACCCAATGCCCGCTTGCGCCCCCGTCGGCAGCTCGCCCACAATCGCGCCCGTCAGGGCAATGGCGATCGCGATCTGGAGCGTGGTGAACAGAAACGGCATCGCCGCCGGAAACCGCAGTTTCCACAAGACTTGCGATGCGCTCGCATGATAGGTCCGCATGAGATCAAGCTGCATGGGGTCCGGCGATGTGAGGCCCTTCACCATGCCGATGGTCACCGGGAAGAAGCACAGATACATCGAGATGATGGATTT
>JANNXN010000047.1:0-9557 GCA_031409595.1 Rhodobiaceae bacterium | reverse complement strand
TGTCTCATCTTTTCCGAAGCGCACAATGATCTGGTTGAGGATCACATCATTCAAAATTTGAATGCCTGGTTCTGCCGCCAGTCGCTCTGCCATCAGCTTTGCAACGTCACAATGGCGCTGAACCATTTCAGCAATGCCGCTGCGGCCCAAATGCTTGATGATGGCCCATGTGGGAAATCCACGGGCGCGGCGCGAGAGTTCCGGCACATAATGGCTTGGGTCACGCTCGCCTTCCGCAGCCATCGGCAAATAACTTGCGGCAATCGTCATGGCGCGACGATGCGCCAACTCGTGCCGCACAATGGCATAGCCACTGTCATACGGCGTCTGCAGCCATTTGTGGCCATCTGTTGCCCAGGAATCGGCCCCGTCAATGCCTGCCGCAAGGTGGCTGAACTTGGCGCTGGCGCGCGCCCATAGTCCAAACGCACCATCGACATGCAACCAGGCTCCTGCTTTTTTGACCAGAGGCACGATGTCAGCAAATTTGTCGAACGCGCCCGTGTTGATCTGTCCCGCCTGGGCGATAACAATTGTGGGACCGCGAACACCGGTAATCGCATCGGCAAAAGCGGGAACCAGCATGCGCCCCTGGTCGTCGGGTTTCACCCGGATCACGCGATCATGGCCCAACCCCAGAAACTGCAACGCAGAAAAAACCGTCGTATGGGCGTCATCCCCAATGATCACGTTTATGGCTGGCGCGCCAAACAGCCCATCCGCATCCGAATTCCACCCTGCCCGTCGCAGCACTTCGTCACGCGCTGATGCCAGGCACACAAAATTGGCAACTGTTGCGCCGGTCACAAAGCCCACAGAACTTTCCCGCGGCAGATCAAGCAGCTCAAGCAGCCAGCCTGCAGCAGTGGCCTCGGCCGCCGAAGCCGCTGGGTTTGCGTGATGGTTTCCAACATTCTGCCCCCAAGCTGATGCGAGCCAGTCGGCCGCCACGCCAACCACGTGAGAGCCGCCAATAACCCAGCCGAAAAACCTGGGGCCTGTGGGCATCATGAGGCCCATGTCCGCTTTCGCCACCAGCTCCTTGATAACGTCTTCGCCATCCACCGGATTTTCGGGCAATGGGCTTGCGAAATTGCCCACCATTTCCGCGTAATTTTTCACCGGACTATGCGATCGATGCGTGATGCTGTTGCGGAATTTCAACGCTTCAGCGGCAGCCCGATCGAGAACGCGCCTGTTTGTGTCTGTAGTCATGATCGCCTCACGTTTTGCGCACCATCGACAATCCATCGCAAATCGGAACCATGCAGATTTCGACGCGGGCATCGCCAATGATCTTGGCATTCAACGCCCGCAGTGCCGAGGTATCCGCATCGACAATTTTAGGGTCGGCAACTTCTCCACCCCACAAGACATTGTCAATCAGCATGAGACCGCCGGTTCTGAGCAGTTTTAATCCGCTTTCATAATAAGTGTCATAAGAGGGTTTATCGGCATCAATGAACATCATGTCGAAGTGGCCGGACTTGCCGTCCTTCAACAGCTCCGCAAGTGTTTCAGCACCCGGCGCCAGACGCAAATCGATGCGTGCCGCAACGCCTGCTTTCGTCCAAAACTTGCGCGCCACATCGGTCCATTCCCTGCTCACGTCTGACGCGATGATGTGTGCATCCCCCGCCAGCGCCATGGCAAGTGTTGAGTACCCCGTGAACGTGCCAACTTCCAAAATCTGCCTGGCGCCCATGAGCTTCACCAGCATGGCCATGAAGGCCCCCTGCTCCGGCCCAATCTGCATGGCAGACATCCCGCCAAGCTTCACGGTCTCATCGCGCAACTCTTTCAGGATATCAGCTTCACGAAAAGCCACTGAACAGTAGTAGTCGTAAATTGCGCCTTCCAAGCCGAGCGTCTTGTTAGCCATTTGCGGCCTCCCTGAGTTTTGGTTGCACGAACCGCGTATAGAGCCAGCCCATGCCCACCAGGCAAACACCGAGGCCGACAAACGAAAGGATGCGATACAATCCTTCGAGATCAGACATATCTGAAATAAAGACCTTCAGCACGACAAGCGCCATCACGCCGAGGCCCGCATAGCGGATGTATTGTCGGGCAAGTTTAATGCCCGCCACAAAAAGCCCAAAGGCTGATAACAGCCACACCGCCGAATAGGCATAGGCTTCCGCCGCAGAGGTTGACCAGGCGACCATCGCCGGCCCCTGGAACACAAGCTTGGTTTCCAGCGTCACATAGGTAAACGCCAGCAACAACGCCAGCAGGCCAAGCGCAGGCCTGATTGGCTGCCATTGCAGAGCATCGCTCTTGCGGGCAATGAGGCCCAGCAATATCACCGGCCCCACATAGGCCAGCAGCAGCGCATTGAAAACCACATTGCCGGGCACTCGGTCCTGCGTAACAATCGGATTCAAAACACCAAGACTCAGAAGGATGATCGCGGCACAGGATACCGCCACCAGCATGCGAGCACCCCACAACGAAATGAACGACGAGAAAATCTGCTGGCGATAGATCAGACCATAGGCAGCACCCAGCCACGTTAAAATATGGGCCGACATTTCGAGCAGTTGCGGTTCGTCTGACGTAACGCCACCGCCAATCAGCACGCGAAGCTCCAGCGACACCAGCGAAATGGCAAGGCCCAGACTGATGCCTTCAAGGGCTGTCGAGGATTTGAAGTGTCCGGTTGATTTCAACCAGCGCGCACCCGCATAAAGCAGGATAACCGGCGCGCCATAGCCATAGAGCGGCCAGTGCTGACCCAGCGGCAAGGTCAAATCTTCGCTCCACAATTCCCGCGAAACGAAAAGCCGGACCGCCGTCAAAGTGCCAAGAGAAGCGGCAATCGGCCCCAGAAGTTTCACCGGCAGCGGTCGGGTGGCAAAGGCATAGGCGGCCGCTGTCAAGGCTATGACGATAGTAAACCACACGCCATCGAATAGCCGGTCCTCCGCAAACAACAGCAACACTGCTGAACCAGCAGCCAGCAAGCCGTTAGAAAGATTATCGTGTTCGCGCCGCATCCAAACCGTGGCGGCCAACGCCACAGCAGCCGCGATGCCAAACGCCGCCCAAATGTTGTCCGACAACAATCCCTCAACTCTGGCCCACGCGCCAAAAATGAAAAGCGCGGAAGCACCAGACGCCAGAGCCGCCCAGCTTAACGATGGAACTTTCCGAACCACACCGGCAATGCCCAGCGCCGTGAACGCGGTTCCCGCAAACAGCATCCAATTCAGAAATTGCGGTGCTTCGCCTCCGAGCAAGCTCGTCCACATCCCGCGCTCATCCATCGCCCATTCGATGAAAGCCGCATTCTGCCATGCCATCAAAACCACAAATGCCAGCAGACCCGCCGCAGGGGCCGCTGCCGTGTCGCCCTGCTTGAACCACGACAGCGCTGACACAGCCGCCAAGCCTGAGAAAAATAGAATGAGCGCCGGAAAACCATGCCCACTCTGGATAACCAGCCCGGCAAGGATGAGTGAACCCGCCAACACACCCGCCGTGCCAAGTCTCAGCTGAGCGCTCATGCCAGCGGGGTTGAGCAGCGACCCCGTATCACTGGCCAGAATTGCACGACCCTTGATCGCGAATATCGAAACGACTCCGATCAGAAACGCGAACAATCCCATAGGCAATGTATCGGCTGTCTCAAACGGCCCTTCAAGCCACAGCACTGACCAGATGGCAGAGCCCACGATTGCGCCATAGCCTAGCCACCACCAAGGCCGCTGACGCAGTATGGCAAAACACGCGGCAAGGATGATGAGCAGGTAGGGAAAGAAGCCCCATCCGGAGGGATCAAGCGATGAAATGATCATCGGCGTGACGTAGGAGCCTAAAAGGCCCAAGGCCGCAATGAGCGGGCCCTGCCGCAGCGAAAGCCCAAGCGCCAGAAGGCCGATGATCGCCAAGCCGATAAAAGCCGTGGTTGATTGCACCAGTTCATAAAGCGCATAGGCTCCATAAATACTCGCGAAAGCGGTGGCAAGTCCTGCTGCTGAAATGGCTGCTGGAACATAATTGATCTCGGTGGACTCAGGGGTTTTGCGTCTCAGCCAGTCCCCGGCAAAAACCAGTGCTGCTGCCATCAGCAAACCGAGGAATATTTGCAAGCGTGGTGAAATCAACCCGACGTCATAGGCATATTTGACAAAAAGCAACCCGCCAATGGCAATGGCCACACCTCCGATCCACACGAACCAGCGCGAGGCCACGGCCTGCTCCATGTCGCGTTTGGGCAATCTCGGTTCGGCCGTCTTGGTCGCGATCATGGTTTCTGCGGCAGCTTTGGTCGGCCAGACTTTGGCTGGCGCCACAGGTGGTGGTGCAGGCTGCTCAACAACAGGCTCCGGTTCCTCCAGAACCTTCACTTCGGCAGGTTTGAGCTTGGCCAGTTCCGCTGACAATTGACCCAGCTGCAATTTCAATTGTGCGATTTGCCTGTCCAGGCTGGATGTCTTGCTCAATGCAACAAGGGCCACAACAAGACTTGCAGCCAAGAGTAGAAACCCTAATCCGAACATTCCTGCCCTCAAAATTCGCCAGACTCAAACACGTTACACTGCTTGCCTTTGAATGTCGAAGTTGGGAAAAGGGTGGCAATGCCCCAACGCCTCAACATCCGAACCTCGTTGCAAAGTCCAGCCCCTGTCCGGTGGGAAGCGGCAACTGCGCTGGTTCCCTATGATGAAGCGGTTGCCCGCATGGAGCGCGAGGTTGAGGCAATCGCCCGAGGCGATGCGCCGGAGCTGGTCTGGCTGCTTGAGCATCCGCCGCTCTACACCGCAGGAACTTCAGCCAAGGACAGCGACTTGCTGACCCCCCACCGCTTTCCCGTTCATCATACGGGGCGCGGCGGGCAATACACCTATCACGGCCCCGGCCAACGCGTGGCCTACGTCATGCTCAACCTCAAAACTCGCGGCGCGGATGTCAGGGGCTTTGTCGCTGGCCTTGAGGAATGGCTGATTGCAACGCTTGCCAATTTCAATGTGAAGGGCGAGCGCCGCGAGGACCGTGTTGGTGTTTGGGTCAGGCGTCATGACCGGGAAGACAAGATTGCAGCAATTGGCATAAGGGTGCGCCGCTGGGTATCATTTCACGGCATCAGCCTGAACGTCGATCCCGACCTCAGCCACTTCGACGGCATCGTGCCCTGTGGCGTGAAAGAACACGGCGTCACCAGCCTTGTTGACCTGGGCCTGCCGGTGACATTGGCCGACGCAGATGTTGCGCTGAAGGCAAACTTCGAGAAACTGTTTATGTCATCCTAGATTTGCGGTCTCTCTCACAAAGCTCGTGATCTCTCTCAAGAACACCTCGGCGAATTTTTCCTGTTTCGCGGCACCCACGCCATGCACCTCACCGAAATCCCATTTGGTGAGAGGCACGCGAGCCGCCATGTCGATGAGCGTCTTGTCGGAGAAAACCACATAGGCTGGAACCCGCGCCTGTTTGGCCAGCGTCATGCGCAAAGCCTTCAACCTGACCAGCAGAGCGCCACTGCGCGGATCCGCCTCAGCCACGGCCGCAATGGTTGCAGCCCGCTTTGCTTTCCGGGCGCCCTGCGCCACATGTTGGCGATAGCGAAACTCTGTGTCGCCGTGAACGAGGCCGTCAGACTTTGCAGTGAGCGACAACCCGCCAAAGCCGCCAACATCCAAAGTGAGAAAACCTGCGCCCAGCAATTGCCGCACAAGCGATTGCCATTCATTGCGCGGCCGGTCCCGGCCCGACCCAAACACCGCCAGCCGGTCATGCTTCAAGGCAAGGCCACGCTCATTGGCGCTCCCCATCAGCACATCAACCAGATGGGCGGCGCCAAATCGACCACCGGTTGCGCGCACAACGTCAAATATTTTCCGCGCCTCTTCAGCGCCATCCCTGGTTTCGCCGGGCGTCAGACACACATCGCAATTGCCACAGGGCTCCGACGCCTCACCGAAATAGGCCAGCAACGAAACCCGCCTGCAGCTCGGCGCTTCGCAATAAGCCACCAGCGAATTCAGCCTGCTGTGCTCGCGGCGCTTGTGCTCATCGCTGCTGTCATTGCCGTCGACGAAACGCCTGCGCATGCCAATGTCGCCCAAGCCAAACACCATGTGCGCCTCGGCTGGCAAGCCATCGCGCCCTGCCCTGCCAATCTCCTGGTAATAGGCATCGAGCGACGAGGGCAAATCCGCATGAAACACGAAGCGAACATCGGGCTTGTCGATTCCCATGCCAAAGGCAATCGTGGCGCAAACAATGATGCCCTTCTCCGTCATGAACAAATCCTGTGCCTCTGAACGCTGCTCCGAGGAGAGCCCCGCATGATAAGCTACAGCGCGATAGCCATTGCTCGTAAGGTGAGAAGCCCATTCCTCGGTGCTCTTGCGTGACAGGGCATAGACAATTCCGCTCTCGCCTTTGTGGTCCTCAAGAAAACCCATCAACTGTTTCGTGCTGTTGTTCTTTGCCTCAACTGTCAGCTTGATGTTGGGGCGATCAAAACCAGCCACATAAGTCTGTGCTTCACCGCCAAACAGTTTCTTTACGATATCACGCCGCGCTGCTTCATCCGCCGTCGCCGTGAAAGCGCCAATGGGAACATTTGGAAACGCCTCGCGCAAGCCCAGGAGCCTTTCATACTCTGGCCGGAAAGATGCGCCCCACTGCGAAATGCAGTGCGCCTCATCAACAGCAATCAGCTTGACATCCAGCTTTTGCAGGGCTGCAATCATCCGCTCCGTCATCAGGCGCTCAGGCGCCATATAGACGATGCGCACCAACCCTGCCGCCACGCGCTTCCAGATATCCACATTTGTCTGGCGCGAGGCGGAAGAATTGATGGTTTCCGCCGCAACCCCTGCAAGTTTCAACGCCGCGACCTGATCCTGCATGAGCGCCACCAGCGGCGATACCACCACTGCCAAACCGCCCATCATCAATGCTGGAACCTGGTAACACAGCGATTTGCCTGAACCCGTAGGCATCACCGCCAACACGTGCCGCCCGTCCACCAGGCTGTCTACAATTTCTTCCTGGCCAGCCCGAAAACTGTCAAAGCCGAATATCTCCCGCAGTACCTTGGATTTGCCCGTCATCGCCCCACTTAACATCATTGTGGATATCCGCAATCTGCTGACATCTACTGACCATAAGGCCTCTAGAATGACTCATATTGCTTTTGTTCTCTCTTTGATCTAGTCAGGTTTCATGTCAAGCCATAAGCGCGTTATTTCTGTTCAAGGTGCCCGCGAGCACAACTTGAAAAATGTTTCCGTGGAAATTCCGCGCGATAGCCTCGTTGTTTTCACAGGGCTCTCGGGTTCCGGAAAATCCTCACTCGCATTCGATACAATCTATGCCGAGGGTCAGCGCCGCTATGTGGAAAGCTTGTCGGCCTACGCGCGGCAATTTCTTGAAATGATGCAAAAGCCCGACGTGGATCAGATCGACGGGCTGTCGCCTGCAATTTCAATCGAACAAAAAACCACCAGCCGCAATCCGCGCTCAACCGTGGGTACGGTCACTGAAATTTACGATTACATGCGCCTGCTTTTTGCGCGTATCGGCATTGCCTATTCGCCAACCACCGGCCTCCCCATCGAAAGCCAGACTGTCACCATGATGGTTGATAAGATTCTCAGCCTGCCGGAGGGTGAACGGCTTTACATTCTGGCCCCTATCGTCCGTGGCCGCAAAGGCGAGTACCGCAAGGAATTCGCCGATCTGCAAAAGAGAGGTTTTCAGCGCGTCAAAGTCGATGGCGCGTTTTATGAGATCGACAAAGTTCCGGCTCTCGACAAGAAATTCAAGCACGACATTGACGTGGTGGTTGATCGGCTGGTTGTGCGCCCCGATTTTGGATCGCGCCTTGCCGACACATTCGAAACTGCGTTGAAACTCACTGATGGTTTGGCTGTTGCCGAATTCACTGACAAGCCATTGCACGCCTCGCAAACCACCGAAGACAGCGCCAACAAATCAAAAAATGATACGCATGAGCGCATTATTTTCTCTGAAAAATTCGCCTGTCCCGTATCCGGATTCACCATTGAGGAAATCGAACCCAGGCTCTTTTCGTTCAACAATCCCTTCGGCGCCTGCCCCGCTTGCGATGGCCTTGGCACCGAGCTGAAATTTGAGCCCGATCTGGTGGTGCCTGATACATCACTATCCCTGCGTGAAGGCGCCATAGCACCCTGGTCCAAAGCAGGTGCCACATCACCCTACTATGCCCAAACGCTCGAGGCGATTGCGAAACACTACAAAGCTTCAATGTCCGCTCCTTGGAAAGACCTGCCAAAAAAAGTGCAGGATGCAATTCTGAATGGCACCGGCGAAGAAGAAATCACCATCACTTACGACGATGGCCTGCGCTCCTATAAAACCAAAAAGCCATTCGAAGGCGTCATCGGCAACATCGAGCGGCGCTGGCGCGAAACTGACAGCGCCTGGATGCGGGAAGAATTGGCCCGCTATCAATCTGATCAGCCCTGCGGCGTCTGCGAAGGCAACCGCCTGAAGCCGCAAGCCTTGGCGGTAAAAATCGACAGTCTTCACATTACCCAGGTTGCCAGCCTTTCCATTCAGGCCGCCAACCAATGGTTTACTGATCTTGAAGCCAAGCTCACCTCCAAGCAGCGCGAAATCGCCTCGCGCATTTTGAAAGAGATCAAGGCAAGATTGAAGTTCCTGGTGGATGTGGGCCTCGAATACCTCAATCTTTCACGCATGGCGGGTTCGCTGTCTGGCGGCGAAAGCCAGCGCATCAGGCTGGCCTCGCAAATCGGTTCCGGCCTCACAGGCGTCCTCTACGTATTGGACGAACCCTCCATCGGCCTGCACCAGCGCGACAATGCCAGGCTCCTCGAAACCCTCATCCACCTCCGTGATATCGGCAACACGGTTATCGTGGTGGAACACGATGAGGATGCCATCAAGCTTGCGGACTACGTTGTGGATATAGGCCCAGGCGCTGGCGTCAACGGCGGCCATATAGTGGCGCGCGGCACACCGGCAGACGTGATGGCAAATCCCGCCTCCCTCACCGGGCAATATCTGGTTGGCCTGCAGCAGGTGCCAATTCCTGCACATCGCAGAAGGTGGGAGAAAAACCGTTCCATCCGCGTCAAGGGTGCCCGCGCCAACAATTTGAAAAACGTGTCCGCCGAAATTCCACTCGGCGTTTTCACTTGCGTCACAGGCGTCTCCGGCGGCGGCAAATCCACCCTGCTCATCGACACCGTGTATCGCGCCCTGGCCCGCAAGCTCATGGGAACCCGCGAACCCCCGTCCGAACACGACAAGATCGACGGCATGGAATATCTGGACAAGATCATCGACATTGATCAATCCCCCATTGGCCGCACGCCAAGGTCAAACCCCGCCACCTACACTGGCGCATTCACCCCCATCAGGGATTGGTTCGCAGGCTTGCCCGAAGCCAAGGCACGGGGCTATGAACCCGGTCGCTTTTCTTTCAACGTCAAGGGTGGCCGCTGCGAAACCTGCCAGGGCGACGGCGTCATCAAGATCGAAATGCACTTCCTGCCCGATGTCTATGTCACCTGCGACGCCTGCCACGGCAA
>JANNXN010000046.1:0-13443 GCA_031409595.1 Rhodobiaceae bacterium | reverse complement strand
ACCGGAAGAGCCGCCCGGACCATAATCCAGCCCCCAGGGATTTCGCGTGTTGCCCCAAATCCTGGAGTTGGTGATGCCAGACAGGCAGAACTCCGGCGTGGTGGTGCGGCCAAAAATGATGGCGCCGGCTTTTTCGAGGCGCTCGATCATGGGATCGGAAAAACCGTCGACAGTGTTTTCAAAAATGAGCGAGCCATGGGTGGTGCGCTTGTTTTTTATGTGCTGGGCGTCTTTGACGAGCAAGGGAATGCCTTCAAGGGCACGGGGTTTGGAGCCGCGCTTAGCGTAGATTTGTTCAGCGGCTCTGGCCTTGGCAAGGGCTTCATCAAAGTAGCGGTCGGTGAGGCAGTTGATCTTCGGGTTCACTTTTTGAATGCGGTCAATCAATGCGGCGAGCAGTTCGACAGGAGACGCTTTACGGGTTTTGAAAAGTTTCAGGGCATCCATGGCTGAAGTATAGGCAAGATCGACGCTGGTCATTGGCAAAGCTCTCGGGCTAGAGTGAAGGCAGAGTTGAACAATATTTGGGGAAGAAGTCCATGGGCGGCAGGCTTGAGGGGAAAACAGCGCTGGTTACATCGGCAGCGCAAGGCATTGGCCGGGCAACGGCACTTGCTTTGGCGGAAGCCGGGGCCAAGGTTTTTGCCACGGATATTCGGGAGGATTTGCTGGCGGAACTGACGGGGCCGAACATCACCTGCTTCGGGCTCAATGTGCTGGAGCAGGCTGCCATTGATGCGGCGGTTGCCCGCACTGGCGCTATCGATATTCTGCTCAACTGTTCAGGCTATGTGCATCACGGCACGGTTCTGGATTGCGGCGACAAGGATTGGGATTTTTCCTTCGATCTCAACGTCAAGGCGCATTACCGCATGATCAAGGCCTATCTGCCGGGCATGCTGGCCAAGGCACACGGCAATGTCATCAACATCGCGTCCGTTGCCTCCTCGATCAAGGGCGCGCCGAACCGGTTTGCCTATGGAGCCAGCAAGGCGGCCATCATAGGCATGACAAAGGCTTTGGCAGTGGATTTTGTGGCCAAAGGCATCCGCTGCAATGCGATTTGCCCTGGAACAGTGGAAACGCCTTCGCTTTATGACCGGATGCGGGCGCAAGGGGACCTTGAAAAGGCCAAGGCGGCGTTCATTGCGCGCCAGCCCATGGGGCGCATGGCGCAACCGGCAGAAATCGCCAAAATGGCGGTCTATCTCGCCAGTGACGACTCGGAATTCATGACCGGGCAAGCGCTGGTCATTGATGGCGGCTGGTCATTGTGAGGCCGCTTGGCAAGAGGAGACATTCCGCATAGGATAGATTTTTAACGCCCAGTTAAGAGGCGTTTACGAGGGAGAAGATTGATTGGCAGTTACACCAGCGAGTGGACGCAAGGCGGCCATTGAAGCGCGTGGCGTCTGGAAAGTGTTCCAAGGGGCTGGCCAAGATACAGTAAAAGCGCTGGATACAGTATCAGTCACCATTCTGGAAAATGAGTTTTTCACGCTTTTGGGGCCGTCGGGCTGTGGCAAGACCACCCTGTTGCGATTGATAGCCGGATTTGATTTCCCGACCGAGGGCGAAATTCTGCTTTATGGCGAGAATATTGCGCCACTTCCTCCCTACAAGCGCCCGGTAAATACCGTATTCCAGAGCTATGCTCTTTTTCCGCACATGACGGTTGCGCAGAATATTGGCTTTGGGTTGGAAATGCTGGGCAAGCCCAAGGCGGAGATCGATGCACGCGTCACTGACATGCTGCGGCTGGTGAAAATGGAGGAATTGCGCGACCGCCGGACCAGCCAGATTTCTGGTGGCCAGCAGCAACGCGTTGCCTTGGCCAGGGCGCTGGCCCCCAGACCAAAGGTTTTGCTGCTGGATGAACCGCTGTCGGCACTCGATTACAAGCTGCGCAAGGAGATGCAGATTGAGTTGAAGCGATTGCAGCACGAGACCGGCATCACGTTTATATTTGTGACCCATGACCAGGAAGAAGCGCTCACCATGTCGGACCGGATCGCGGTCATGTCGAAGGGGCGCATCCTGCAGGTTGGGTCCCCACGCGATATCTATGACCGGCCATCGGAGAGGTTTGTGGCGGACTTCATTGGCGATACGAATTTCCTGCAAGGCGAGGTTCAAAGCTTTGCCAAGGGCAGGGCAGTCATTAAACTTGCTGGCGGAACAGCGGTGGATGCCATGGTGCCAGAAGGTTTCACGCCCTTAGGCACGGTGACTGTGGTGGTGCGGCCGGAACATGCGCAGCTCACTGCCAAGGGCAGCGGTTTGAATGGCGTTCTGGAGAATGTCGTCTATTTTGGAACGGATACACATTTCCATGTGCAGCTGAATGACGGCGGAAAATTTACGGTGCGGCAGCAGAACAGCCGGGATGGCGGTGCGCGGTTTGAACAGGGCAACAAAGTCACGGTTGAACTTGAGGCCAACGCAGCACAGGTTCTGAAGGATTGACCATGTTGATTGCGCGTGAAGTTGCCGAAGCTGCCGAACGCCGGGACATCCAGCGGCGGCTGTGGCTTTCGGCGCCAGCGCTCATCATCATATTTTTTGCGGCAATCGGGCCGTTGCTGGTGGTTCTCGCCTACACGTTCCTCACCAAGGGCGACTATGGCGGGGTGAAGTGGATATTTTCCACAGAAGCGTGGTTCAGTGTATTTTTTGAGCGCGACATGTTCGATGATACGGTGACCTTTGCTGATGCCCATGTTTCAATCCTCTGGCGCTCGGTGAGGCTTTCGCTCTTTACAACAGTGCTGGCGCTGCTGTTTGGTTTTCCAACGGCTTATTTCATTGCAACGCGGGCAGAAAACCGGCGGGACATCTGGCTGTTTCTCATCACCATTCCGTTTTGGACCAATCTGCTCATCCGCACGTTTGCGATGATGGAAGTTATCCGCAACGAGGGCATTATCAACTCGGGGCTGATATGGCTGGGCGTGATTGATACGCCGATACAGATCATGTTCACCGATACGGCGATCATGATGGGGATGCTTTATGTCTATCTGCCGCTGATGGTTCTGCCGCTTTATGCCAGCATGGAAAAACTCGACTTCCGCTTGGTGGAGGCGGGCTATGATCTTTATGCGACACGGTTGCAGGTTTTGTGGCGGGTCATTATTCCGCTGGTGAAACCTGGCATCATTGCCGGATCCATTCTGGTGTTTGTGCCTTCGCTGGGGGCCTATGTGACGCCGCGCGTGCTGGGCGGCGGCAAGAACCTGATGCTCGGCAATCTCATTGATTTGCAATTTGGCCAGGGGCGCAATTGGCCATTGGGTTCAGCGCTGTCAATCACCCTCATGTGCATCGTCATGGTGGCCATGCTGGTTTACGTGCGGCAGGCTTCGAAAGGAGCTGGCAGCCATGGCTAATCTTTCGCGCTTCCAGGTCAAGCGGCAAACGGGATTTGGCGTCATCGCGGCGGTGTGCTTTGTGATGCTCTATGCGCCGCTTGCCACGTTGATTTTCTATTCGTTCAATGCGGGAACTTCGGTTGCCATCTGGGAAGGTTTTTCGTGGCGCTGGTATGAGGCGGCCTGGAACAATGAGCAAATCAAGGAAGTTTCCCTGCGCTCACTTTTTATCGCTGTCATTGCCGCAACTGTTTCGACGATTGCGGCCACCATGGCAGCGCTTGCCACCACACGCACGCGGCAGTTTCGCGGCATTACCGCCATTTATGCGGCGATCAACGCGCCGCTGATGGTGCCTGAAATTGTGACCGCGGTGGCGCTGCTCATCACCTTTGCCAGCATCAAGGTTGCAACGGGATATACGGGGCTTGGCTATTTGCTGGCGGCGCATTCAGCCTTCTGCATTCCCTTCGCCTATCTGCCCGTGCGGGCGCGGCTTGAAAGCATGGACCTCACGCTGGAGCGGGCGGCGGCTGATCTTTACGCCACGCCATGGAACGGGTTTCGCCATGTCACATTCCCGCTGCTGTGGCCCGGCATTATCGCGGGCTTCATGCTGGCCTTTGTTATCTCGCTTGATGATGTGGTGATCACCGAGTTTGTCAAATCTGCCGGGCAGGATACACTGCCAACCTTCATGCTCGGCCAGCTTCGGCGCGTTATTTCGCCGGAGATCAATGCGATTTCAACCGCCTTCTTCCTGCTATCGGTTGCGATCGTGACGTTGTTCTTTTTCATGAACCGGAAAAGAGCTTAATTTCCAGCGTAAACTTATGGGAGACTAAACATGAAACTTAAACTGATTGGCGCCTCGCTTGCCGCACTCATGCTTGCCATGGCCGCACCTGCCGCCGCTGAAGGCGAGCTCAATATTTTCAACTGGGGCGATTACACCAGCCCTGAGATGATCAAGAAATTTGAAGCGAAATTCGATATCAAGGTTACTGTTACCGATTATGATTCAAATGATACAGCGCTTGCCAAGGTGCGTGCCGGTGGGCATGGATTTGACATCGTGGTGCCTTCGGCAAACTTCGTGCCGATCTGGATCAGCGAAGGGCTGTTGCTCGAGACGCGGCCGGACCAGATGGAAAACTTCAAGAACATGACGCCGAAGTGGGTTGAAGCTCCCTTCGATCCGGGCCGCCACTACACCGTTCCATGGCAGTGGGGCACCACGGGTGTTTACGTGCTCAAGAGCCTCTATAGCGGAGACGTGAATACTTCAGCCATCTGGCTTGATCCGCCGCCGGAACTGGTTGGCAAGATCAACGTTGTTCCTGAGATGGGCGACGTCATGAATCTCGCCATCATGTACATGGGTGGCGAACCCTGCACGGGCGACAAGGAAATCCTGAAGAAAGTCCGCGACAAGCTGGTTGAAGCAAAGGCCAAGTGGCTGTCCATGGACTATGGCTCAGTTGAGAAGATTTCCAAGGGTGATTTCTCTGCCGGCGTGAACTGGAATGGCTCGACGTTCCGGGCGCGTTTGCAGAATGACCAGGTGGTCTATGGATATCCTAAGGAAGGCTTCGTGATCTGGATGGACAATGTCGCCGTTCTCAAGGACGCCAAGAATGTGGAAAATGCCAAGCTGTTCCAGAATTTCATCATGGATCCGGAAAACGCAGCCATGATCTCAGCCTTCGCGCGCTATGCCAACGGCATCAACGGATCGGAAGCTTTCATGCCGGAAGACATGAAGACTGCGCCCGAAATTGTGATTCCGGCAGAGCTTGAAGCCAAGGGAAAATTCTCGCTCGCCTGCGCTCCGGAAGTTACGGAAATGTACGCAAAAATCTGGACTGACTTGCAGAAGTAAACCGCATCGGCGAGCTCCGGCGGGAAACTGCCGGGGCTGGCCAAATTCTGGCGCTGAACAATCAGGGCTGAAAAAGGGAGATAAAAATGAAAAGAACGATGTCCATCGCCTCCATTGGAATGGCGCTGATCCTGGCAACGGGTTCGGCCAAGGCTGAAGGCGAGCTTAATATTTTCAACTGGGGCAATTACACCAGCCCTGAAATGATCAAGAAGTTTGAAGACAAATACAAAATCAAGGTGACCATCACTGATTATGATTCCAACGATACGGCATTGGCCAAGGTGCGGGCTGGCGGTCATGGATTTGATATTGCGGTGCCATCGGGCAACTATCTGCCGATCTGGATCGAAGAAGGGCTGGCGCTGGAAGCGCGTCCTGACCAGATGGAAAACTTCAAAAACATGGACCCGCGGTGGATTGAGGTGCCCTATGACATTGGCAGGCATTATTCAATTCCATGGCAATGGGGCACGGTTGGCGTGGCCGTCAATACCAAGGCCTATAGCGGCGATATCAACACTTGGGGAATCGTTTTTGACCCGCCTGCCGAGCTTAAAGGCAAAATCAACATCGTTCCCGAAATGAACGACATGATCTATGCGGCGATCAAGTACAATGGCGGCGAGCAGTGCACGGGCGACAAGGAGGTTCTTAAGAAAGTCAGGGATACGCTGACGGCTGCCAAGCCCAACTGGATGTCGATGGAGTATTCCACCATTGAGAAGATGGCAAAGGGTGACTTTCTGGCAACGAGCGACTGGAATGGCTCGGTGTTTCGCCAGCGGCTGCAGAACCCTGACATCAAGTATGGCTATCCCAAGGAGGGGACAATCATCTGGTCTGACACGCTTGTCATTATCAAAGATGCCAAGAATGTTGAGAACGCCAAGCTCTTCATGAATTTCATGATGGACCCTGAAAGCGCCGGCATGCTCTCGACCTTTGCCCGCTATGCCAATGGCATCACAGGATCGGACAAGTACATGCCTGCCGACATGAAGGATGCTCCGGAGATCAATATTCCCGCCAGCATGGAAGGCTCCACGGATTATTCGCAGGCTTGCCCTGCCGATGTGCAGGAGATGTACACAAAAATCTGGACTGAGATGTTGAAGTAATTGCAATTTGAACCCCGGCGGGAAACTGCCGGGGATGTTAGCGAAATTATTTCAGCGCGTGAGATCAATGGAGAGGACTGGAATGAAGACTACACTGGCATTGGCAACTTTGGGTTTTGCCTTGGCTGTTTCGGCGAGCAGCGCTGCACAGGCTGAGGGCGAACTTCATATTTACAACTGGGGCAATTACACCAGCCCGGAAATGGTCAAGAAATTTGAGGACACCTACAAGATTAAAGTGAGCATCAGCGACTATGATTCCAATGATGCAGCACTTGCCAAAATCCGCCAGGGCGGGCATGGCTTTGATATTGTGGTGCCGTCTGCAAGCTTTGTTCCCATTTGGATCAACGATGGGTTGCTGCTGGAATCGCGGCCTGACCAGATGGAAAATTTCAAGAATGTTGATCCCAAGTGGGTTGACGTGCCTTTCGACAAAGGCCGCCACTACACGGTTCCCTGGCAGTGGGGCACCACCGGCATGACGGTCAACACCAAGCTTTATGGCGGTGACATCAATACCTCAGCCATATTTCTTGATCCGCCCACGGAGCTGGCGGGCAAAATCAACATCGTTCCCGAGATGACGGAAATCATCATGCTGTCGGTTCTCTATTTCGGCGGCCAACCCTGCACGGATGACAAGGACATTCTGTCCAAGGTGCGTGACAAGCTGGTGGAAGCCAAGACGAAGTGGATATCGATGGATTACGGCACGCCTGAGGCATATGCCAAGGGCGATTATTCTGCCGGAGTAAACTGGAACGGATATTCTTCACGGGCGCGGCTTATCAATCCTGACATTGCCTTTGGCTTTCCGAAAGAAGGCTTTCCAGTCTGGATGGATAATGCCGCCATCCTGAAGGATGCGACAAACCCTGAGAATGCCAAGCTATTTTTGAATTTCATCATGGCGCCTGAAAATGCCGCGATGATTTCGAACTTTGCCCGTTATGGCAATGGCATTCCGGCGGCGACTGAATTTCTGGATGATGGCATGAAGTCTTCGCCGGAAGTGAACATGCCAAAGGAGGTGCTTGATCGCGGGCATTTTTCTCTGACGTGTCCGCCCGATGTGCAGGCGACCTACACAAAAATATGGACTGAGCTGCTGAAGTAGTCTGCTGTGGATTGCCCCGGCGGGAAACTGCCGGGTTTTTTTGTCCGGGAGGGGGCCTATGCCGTCGTACAAGAACAGTGATGTGAGGCTGCCGATCATGCGGGGGTCGCCGCCGGCACTGGTGCCGCCCAAACTGGATTGGGACAGGGGGCCGTGGAACCGCTGGTCGTTCCAGCACATCCGTGAAATTCTGCCGACGGCGGAGGTTTGGCGGGGGCGGGGGCCTGCGAGAGAACTGCCGCGTTCTGAAACTGATCTCGACGGGTTGGCGGTTGCCGACAGTGCGGGGGCTTCTACAACACTTGCGAGCCTTCTGGATGAAACGTACACGGATGGATTTCTGGTTATCAAGGATGGCGCCATTGCCTATGAAAGATATTTCAATGGCATGACTGACCGCACGTTGCATCTTTCGCAATCGGTGGGGAAATCTTTTGTGGCAGCGGTTGCCGGAATTCTGGTGGGGCGGGGCGTGCTCGATGTCAATGCGCCGGTTGCGCATTACTTGCCGCCGCTGGCGCAAACGGCTTGGCGGGGCGCTACGCTGCAGCAGGTGCTCGACATGACGACGGGGGTTCGCTTTGATGAGGCTTACACCAATCCCTATTCGGGTGCGGGGATGCTGGATGTGGCGAGCGGCTGGAAGCCTATTCCGCCTGACAGTGACGCCTCCTTCAAATGGCCCAAGCATATTTGGGAACTGATCATCTCGCTCACTGAAACTGACCGGCCGCATGGTGACTGGTTTCAGTATCGTTCCATCGAAACCGATGTGCTGGCATTTTGCATGGAACGGGCGACGGGCAAGCGCCTGCCGCAACTTGTTTCAGAAGAGCTGTGGCAGAAGATGGGGGCTGAAGAGAGTGGCAGCTTCACGGTGGATAGCGCTGGCTATGCGCTCGCTGACGGCGGGCTCAACGCGACGCTTCGCGATTATGGGCGCTTTGGCCAATTGCTGCTTGAAGGTGGTGGGGGCGTTATTCCGCCGCAATGGATTGAAGCCACCCGCACTGGCGATCATTCCATATTTGGCGAACCCTACACATTGTCGCTGCCGCAAGGGGCTTACAAGAACCAATTCTGGATTGAAGACCCAAGATCGCGCTCCATCATGTGTCGGGGCGTGTTCGGGCAGCTGGTTTATATGAATTGGGACTACAACATGGTGGCGGTGAAGCTTTCGAGCTGGCCGGATTTTCTGAATGTTCCGTTCAATGTGGCAACGCTTGGCGCGGTACACGCGATTGGAAAGGGGCTCACATGACTGATCTTGATCTCTGTTACATGCCGGCCACGGAAGCACTGCGCCAGTTCAAGGCGAAGAAGCTTTCGCCAGTTGAATTGATGGCAGCAACAATTGCGCGGGCGGAGGCCACAGCCAAAAAAATCAACTGTCTCACTTATACATATTTTGATGAGGCGATGGATTACGCGCGCAAGGCCGAAGCCAAATATGCACGGGGTGCCCGCGTTGGCGCGCTCGAAGGCCTGCCCATTGGCATCAAGGATGAAAGCTACATCAAGGGCAAGCCCACATCCATGGGATCCCTCATCATGAAGGACTTCATGGGGCCACACACATCACCCATGAATGAGCGCATCATGAAGGCTGGTGGCATTGTGCATGCGCGCACTGCAACACCGGAATTTTCCTGTGCGGGCTACACCTGGTCCAGGCTTTGGGGAGTGACGCGCAACCCCTGGAACCCGAAATTCACGCCGGGCGGTTCATCGGGGGGTACTGCTGCCTCGCTGGCTTCGGGCACGTCTTCGATTGCAACAGGATCAGACATTGGCGGGTCGATCCGCATTCCAGCTTCGACGTGCGGGCTCGTGGGTTTTAAACCACCCTATGGGCGGAACCCTGACGACCCGCCGTTCAATCTGGATTTCTACTGCCACACGGGACCGCTGGCGCGGACGGTGGGCGATGCCATCCTGTTGCAGAATGTGATGTCGGGGCCGAGTCCGCTCGATATTTCGACATTGCGCCCCAAGCTCACCTTGCCCACAACCTACAAGCCCATCAAGGGTTGGAAAATTGCGTTTTCGATGGACCTTGGTTTCTATGAGGTTGACAGGCAGGTGCAGAAGAACACGCTTGCGGCCCTTGAGGTGTTTCGTTCGCTGGGGGCTACTGTTGAGGAAGTTGATCTGGGGTGGACGCATGAGGTGTTGGATGCCGGCATGACTTATCTGCGGCATCTGTTTGGGGCATCGTTGTCGCGATTGCTGAAGAGCAACGGGAAAGACATGACGACCTATGCGCGGCATTTTGCGCGAGAGGGGCAGAAATCCAAGGCGGTGGATTTTGTTGGCACACTCGATGTGGCCAACAAGATGTATGCGACGCTCGGACCGATGCTTGAGAAATATGATGTGTTGGTCTGTCCGACAACGGCACTTGCGGCAGTGCCCGCCGATTTTGATCAATCGCAGGACACGGTCAAGATTAACGGCAGGATCGTGAATTCATTCTTGGGGTGGGTGATGACGGTGCCGTTCAACATGATGAGCCGGTGTCCGGTGCTTTCAGTTCCATCGGGGCGCGCCAAGAATGGCGTGCCGACTGGCATTCAGATCGTAGGCCGCACCTATTGTGATGCAGATGTGTTTCAGGCCGCCATGGCCTATGAAACCGCACAGGGGCAGTGGTTCAGAAATACAGAAACGCGACCGGTGCTTTAAACCGTAATCCCCGGCAGTTTCAGGCCCTGTTGCCTGGCGCAATCCACGGCGATTTCGTAGCCCGCGTCGGCGTGGCGCATGACGCCGGTGGCGGGGTCGTTCCAGAGGACGCGCTCCAATCTTCTTGCGGCATCATCCGTGCCGTCGGCCACGATCACCATGCCGGCGTGTTGTGAATAGCCGATGCCAACACCACCGCCGTGATGGATGGAAACCCAGGTGGCGCCTGAGGCGGTGTTGAGGAGCGCGTTGAGGAGGGGCCAATCGGAGACTGTGTCTGAGCCGTCCAGCATGGCCTCGGTTTCACGGTTGGGGGAGGCCACCGAGCCTGAGTCCAGATGATCGCGGCCAATCACAATGGGGGCTTCAACCTCGCCGTTCCTGACCATTTCGTTAAAGGCAAGGCCCAGCCTGTGGCGCTGGCCGAGACCCACCCAGCAGATGCGGGCGGGCAGGCCCTGGAAGGCGATGCGTTCGCGCGCCATGTCGAGCCAGTTATGCAAGTGCTTGTCGCCGGGGATGAGTTCCTTGACGCGGCTGTCGGTTTTGTAAATGTCCTGCGGGTTGCCGGAGAGCGCTGCCCAGCGGAAGGGGCCGATGCCGCGGCAAAACAGGGGGCGGATATAGGCTGGAACAAAGCCTGGAAAAGCGAAGGCGTCCTTCAGGCCCATTTCGAGCGCCATCTGGCGGATGTTGTTGCCGTAATCCAAGGTGGGAACGCCTGCCTTGTAAAAATCCAGCATGGCTTGCACATGGATTTTCATGGAGGCCATGGCGGCTGCCTTGACGGCTTGCGGATTTGAGGCGCGCTGCTCTTCCCATTGGGCAAGCGTCCAACCGGCCGGCAGATAACCATTGACCGGATCATGGGCGGAGGTTTGATCGGTGACGGCATCGGGACGGATGCCGCGCTTGACCACATCGGGGAGAATTTCCGCCGCGTTGCCGAGAACGCCCACGGATATCGGCTTGGAGGATTTCCTGATGATGTCCAGGGCTTCATCAATCGTATTGGCTTTTGTATCGAGGTAGCGGGTGCGGAGGCGCATTTCGATGCGGGACGGCTGGCATTCGATGGCAATCATGGAGGCACCAGCCATGGTGGCAGCCAATGGTTGGGCCCCTCCCATGCCGCCGAGGCCTGCGGTTAGAAACCATTTGCCTTTGAGATCGCCGCCATAATGCTTGCGGCCCACTTCGGCAAACGTCTCGTAGGTTCCCTGCACGATGCCCTGGGTGCCGATGTAGATCCAGGAGCCCGCCGTCATCTGGCCGTACATCATCAGGCCCTTTTTATCGAGTTCGTTGAAGTGATCCCAATTGCCCCAGTGGGGCACGATGTTGGAATTGGCAATGAGGACGCGGGGCGCATCCTTGTGGGTTCTGAAGATGCCGACGGGCTTACCCGATTGCACCAGCAGGGTTTCATCATCATCGAGGGAGCGGAGGCTGGCCACAATCGCGTCATAGGCCTCCCAGTTTCGGGCGGCGCGGCCGATGCCTCCATAGACCACCAATTCCTCCGGGCGCTCGGCCACGTCGGCGTCGAGATTATTCATCAGCATGCGGAGCGGCGCCTCCGTGAGCCAGGACTTGGCGGAGATTTTCGTGCCCGTTGGGGACTTGATGCTGCGGGTGTTATCGAGGCGGGTGATCATAGGGGTTTTCCTTGGGCATTGGTTTTGTAGCGGCTGTGGAGGGAATACCGGTTGGCGGGATAGACAAGAGTTGCCAAGGTGACGACCTCGCCCTTGTTCCAGCTCCGCCTGTGAAGGGCGAGGCAGGGATCCTGCGCGGTGATTTTCAAAAGCTGCTGCTGGCCGGGATTTGGCATGATGGCTTGGACGGAATGTTCGAGTTCATCCACCGGGACTGTATTGAGGAGATAGGCGGTGGGGGTTTGGCGGGTGAAATTCTGGATGAGGAAATCGGCGGCCAGAAGCGGATTGACCCAGCGGTATTCGATCTGGACGGGCACATCATTTTCTTCGTGGACGATGATGACATGAAAGACGGCGCGCGGGGTTTGCCATTCGAATTCCTGGGTCAGGGCCTGGCTTGAGGTAATTTTTTCGCGGGTAATGGTGTGGGCGGCGTGGCGGTGGCCACGGGCGGTGATTTCCTCCGCAATGTTGCGAAGTTCCATCAGGCTGGTGCGGGCGGCCTGCTCTTTGACGAAGGTGCCCACACCCGGCACACGGGCGAGATAGCCATCATCGGCAAGCTCACGCAGCGCCCTATTGGCGGTCATGCGGCTGATGCGGAAGCTTTCCACCAGCTCATTCTCAGAGGGCACGCGGCTTCCCGGCGCCCAGGTGCCGGAGTTGATGTGGCCCATGATATGGTCTTTCACCTGGGCATAAAGGGGCTGCATGATGTTCATGGGAACTGGCCCCTGACAAGTTCGCCATTCTTGATGACCGCCTTGAGCGGGTTGAAGCCCAGGGGGTAGCTCAGGTCGCCGGGGCGTTCGACGTCCCACAGGGCGAGATCGGCTTTTTGGCCGGTTGCTATGGCGCCGCGATCTTTGAGGCCCAGGGCGCGGGCGGCATTCACGGTTGTGCCGAGGAGGGCTTCTTCCGGGGTGAGACCAAACAGCACGCAGGCCATGTTCATGGTGGTGAGGATGGAATGGACGGGCGACGAGCCGGGGTTCAAATCCGTGGCGATGGCGATGGGAACCTTGTGGTGACGGAGTTCAGCGACTGGTGGAGCGTGCTTTTCCCGCAGATAATAGAAAGCGCCGGGGAGCAACACCGCCACAGTGCCCGACTTGGCGATGGATTCGACTCCTGCCCTATCAAGATATTCGATGTGATCGACGGACATGGCGTCGTACCTGGCTGCAAGTTTGGCACCGCCGAGATTTGAGAGCTGCTCGGCATGGAGCTTCACGGGGATGTTGTGGTGTTTGGCGGCTTTGAAGACGGCCTCGGTCTCTTCGAGGGAGAAGGCTATGCCCTCGCAGAAGGCATCAACCGCATCGACAAGGCCTGCGGAGACAGCTTGCGGGAGCGCTTCGTTGCACACCAGGTTCACATACTGCGCGTGGTTTTCCTTGAATTCAGCGGGAAAAGTGTGGGCGCCGAGAAAGGTGGTTTTGACATCAACCGGGCGGAGCGTGGCGAGCTTGCGGGCAACCCTGAGCATTTTCAACTCGGTCTCAACATCAAGGCCGTAGCCGGATTTGATTTCGATGGTGGTGATGCCTTCGGCCAACATGGAATCGAGTCGCTGCAGTGCGGAGTCGAGAAGGAACTG
>JANNXN010000045.1:0-3706 GCA_031409595.1 Rhodobiaceae bacterium | reverse complement strand
ACAGCCCGCTCGGCGACGGATTTGCCCTTGAGGTTCACCATGCCGTATTCGGTCACCACATACATCATGTCCGCTCGCGGCGTTGTTACGATGTTGCCTGTCGTCAGATTGAACACAATGCGGCTCCGCCTCTCGCCCCGCTTGTCATAGGTCGAAGAGAGGCAGATGAAAGATTTGCCACCCTTGGAAGCATAGGCCCCGCGCACGAATTGCAGCTGCCCGCCGGTGCCGCTGATATGGCGGTTGCCATCGGATTCAGAAGCCGCCTGCCCCTGCAAATCAACCTGTGTTGTGTTGTTGATCGCAACCACCCGCTCGTTCTGCATGATGATATGCGGCATGTTGGTGTAGTCCACCGGGCAGCAGACGAAATCATCATTGCGATTGGCCGTCTCATAGAGCTGGCGGGAACCCAGCCCGAAAGTGAATGTAACCTTGCCAGTATGTGTCTTCTTGGCATGGCCATTGACGCGGCCCGCCTTATAAAGTTCCACAATGCCGTCAGTCAGCATTTCCGTGTGAACACCCAGATTGCGAACGCCGCTTTCCAGCAATGATGTACACACCGCATTGGGCATGCCGCCTATGCCGATTTGCAAACACGCACCTTCATCAATTTCGCCGGCAATCAGGCGGCCAACAGCCCGGTCAACATCCGTGGGTGGCGGGTTGGGCAGCTCTGGCGCTGGTTGATTGTCACCCTCAATGATGAAATCAACCTCGCTCTCATGCACGCCGTTTTGCTCGCCCAGCACATAGGGCGAGCCCTCGGTCACCTCAACGATCACCATCTTGGCCCGTTCGATGATGGCCCGGTGCCAAAGATTGGCCGCGCTGAAATTGTAAAATCCGTTCGCGTCCCTGGGACAGACCTTCAGAATGGCGATGTCAACGGGGTCGATGAACCGACGATAGTAGTCCGGCACCTCGCCAAGGTTGAGCGGCACGTAGGTGCAGCGTCCGCCGTCGTGCTTCTTGCGGTCATAACCAGAGAAGTGCCAGCTGAACGAGAAGATGTGCTGCCCGTCCGGATCGGCCTCCAGCACGGCGCGGGGCCGCGTTGTCAGGCAGGAGCGGAATTTCACGTTGGCAAGCTCCGTTACGCGGAGCCCCAGAGCCTTGTCAAACACATCCGGCTGGCACAGGCCCGCGCCGTAATCCAGCCACATGCCCGATTTCACCAGGCCCGCCGCATCAGCCGCTGAAATCTTTTTTGCCATCTCAGATCAACCTCCGCTTCGCCAGGTTGCGCATCAAATCAGCCGCACCGAAACTCCACGGCTCAGCCTGGTCCGTTGGCATCACCCGGTTGACCAGGGCGCCCAGCTCCGGCGTTGCAATCGTCACGATATCGCCGGTCTTGTGGGTGAAGCCCCGGCCCGGCGCATCCCGGTCTTTCACCGGCGCGAACATGGTGCCGAGGAACAGCACAAAGCCATCCGGGTAGCGGTGATGCGCGTTGATTGTCTGGCCCACAATGTCAGCCGGGTCGCGACTGATCTCGCCGATGGACGAGCGCCCCGTCATGCTGAAACCATCGAGGCCTTCAACCGTCATCGAGAGGTCCATCTTCCGCACCGTATCCAGCGTGAATGTGTCATCGAACAAGCGCACCATCGGGCCAATGGCGGTGGCCGCATTGTTATCCTTGGCCTTGCCCAGCAGCAAGGCCGAGCGCCCTTCCACATCGCGGAGGTTCACGTCATTGCCAAGTGTCGCCCCCACAATTGTGCCCTTGGACGAGACCACCAGCACAACTTCCGGCTCGGGATTATTCCAGGATGATGCAGGGTGAACCCCCACATCCATCATGCTGCCAACGGCTGATAGGGGTTGCCCCTTGGTAAAAACTTCCGCATCAGGCCCGATGCCCACTTCCAGATAGACGCTCCACGCACCCGCCTTGATCAGCGTCTCCTTCAGCGCCGCAGCCTGCGGCGAACCAGGCTTCAGCTTGCGCAAATCATTGCCCACCAATTCCTGGATATGCGCCCGGATTGTATTGGCGGCGTCAGCGTCGCCCCGCGCCCGCTCTTCGATGACACGCTCAATCATCGAGACCACAAAGGTCACCCCCGCCGCCTTGATCGCCTGCAAATCAATCGGCGTCAAAAGCCAGGGCTTCGCGGCATCACGCGTGGCCGGCGCCGCATTCGCCAGAATAGCGGCGAGCGCCCCCAAGTCCTCGCCCTTAACCCCACGCACAGCCTTGGCAGGCGATGCCTCCTCACAAAGATCCCGCATGGTGGGAAAACTGGAAGTAACATCAACAACCCGCTCCCCGTCTTGCCGGACGACACAGGGCCCCACACCAGGCAAAAACACCCGCCCCACAAAACAACCTTCACCAGCAATCATGAACAGGCTCCCCGAAATCATTTTTCAGGCAAGCTAGCAGGTAACATGAAGGGCGGCTAGGACGCGAATAAAGGCATAGAGGCCGCATCCTCAGATTGTCATGCGGTTGAATGATGGGACCCAAAGGTCAATAGCGAAATAATCAAACTTCACTTCAGGGCAGCACCATCAATACCCAATCGCAGCACCCGCCGGCCTCCGGTCGTCATGGGCGCCATACAGCCGGCCCGGCACCGGTTTGCTTGCCGCCATGGCATCATTGCCGGAGGTCTGTTTGTCGGATGGCGCTGGTTCCAGCCCGATAAGGATAGCCTCCGCTGCCCCCCATGGCGCCTGCTCGACAATCTTGTATCCCATCGCGGCCAGAATCCTGGCCGTATCCGGGGAAAGCGCAAACGGCTCAGCTGAAATCTGGTCCGGCAGCCACTGGTGATGCATGCGCGGCGCGTTCACCGCCTCCTGGATATTCATGCCATGATCAACCACATTCATGATGACCTGCGCCGCAATCGTTATGATGCGTGAGCCGCCCGGACTGCCAAGAACCATGAAGGTCTTGCCGTCCTTGGTGACAATCGTGGGGCTCATGGAACTCAACGGCCGCTTGCCGGGTGCGATGACATTGGTCTTGCCCTGGACCAGCCCGAACAGGTTCGCGACACCGGGCTTGGTGGTGAAGTCATCCATCTCGTCATTGAGAAAAAAGCCCGTGTCCCCGGCAATGACTTTCGCGCCAAACAACGCATTGATGGTGGTGGTCACGGAAACCGCGTTGCCCTGGGCGTCGACGATCGAATAGTGGGTTGTTTCCGTGCCTTCATGGGGCGCCATGCCGGGTTGCACATCCTTGGAGGTTGCGGCCTTGGCCGGATCAATCTTCGCCCTGATCTCCGCCGCGTAGCTCTCCGACAGCAGCCGGTCCAGCGGGTTCTTCACAAAGTCCGGATCGCCAAGCTGGAAGTTGCGGTCCACGAATGTGTGGCGCATGGCTTCAGTCATGAAGTGGATCGATTGGCTGGAATGAAAACCAAGCTCGGCGATCGGGTAGCCCTCAAGGATGTTCAGAATCTCGCAAACCGCCGTGCCGCCCGAACTTGGCGGCGGCGATGAGATCAGCTCGAAGCCGCGATAATTGCATTTCACCGGCGGCGTCTCCGCCACCCCATAGTCTGCGAAATCCTTCTTTGACAGTATGCCGCCATTGGCCTGGCTGGCCGCCACAATGGCCTCCGCGATAGCGCCCTTGTAAAATGCGTCCGGTCCATCTTTTGCAATGAGCGCCAGGGTGGCCGCGAGATTCTTCTGGGCAAAAAGCTCCCCGGCTTTCCATGGCTTTCCCCCATTCAGG
>JANNXN010000044.1:0-17091 GCA_031409595.1 Rhodobiaceae bacterium | reverse complement strand
TCCTCGCGGATTGTCACAGGGATTCCGGATGCCCGTAATTTTTCGGCGAAAATCATTCCGTCGCTGAACAGCGGGTCGTGGGCGGCAACTGTTATGAAAGCTTGCGGCAAGCCAGCCAGATTATCCGCGCTATTGGGAACGGCGCGGGGGTCTCGCCAGCTGGGGCCTCCTTCGGGGCCCAGAAAGCAGTTGAGATAGAAAATCATTTCATCCCTCGTGAGGCACGGCGCATGGGCGTTGTGGATATAGGAGGGCGTATTCACGTCCGCACCCAGAACCGGATAGATCAACACCTGGCCCTTGAGCTGGGGGGCGCCGCAGTCGCGGAGGGCCAGGCAGAGGCCAACTGTCATCTGCCCCCCTGCACTATCGCCTGCCCCCACAACCTGGTCCGGATCGATGCCGAAAGCCTTGCCCTCGCTTCGCATCCACAGCAACACTTTCAGTGAATCCTCCAATTGGGCGGGATGGGGATGTTCAGGGGCCAGGCGATAGTCAACCAACACCACAACTGCGTCGGCCTGATCGGCCATCTCGGCACACATGTCATCGTGGGTTTCGCAGGAGCCCACGACCCAGCCGCCGCCATGGAAATAGATAATACCGGGTTTGGGACTGCTGCCCGGCGGGCGAAACAGCCTGATGTGAACGCCGTCCACATCAATGTCCTCAACGCTCAATCGCTCCGGCCGCTTGGCGCGAAACAGGCGGCAGACGCCATCCCAGGCCTCGCGCTGGCGTTCGAGGGGCCAGTCAGCACTCTCCGGCGGGGAGTGTTTGGAGAGTTCTTTGTAGAAGGTCATCATGCCTTCATCGATGGCTTTCACAGTCATGAATATGAGTCTTGCACATTTGACCACAAGAAGTCTATTTGCTCCCATGATCTGGTTGTGGAGCGATAAAAAACGCGAATTGGTGGAAGCTTCAGAGCAGGAGGCCACAAAATTCGATGTGGTGGATCACCTTGTGTCAGCACTGCCTGATCCGGTTTTAATCCTCGATGCGCGCGGCACCATCATCAAGACCAATTCGCACGCGCAGGCCATGCTGGAGTCCAAGCTTGTGGGACTGCATATTTCGCAAGTCATCCGCGCACCTGCCGTTCTCGATGCGGTCACGCAAGCGGTTGCCGGCGGCGAGAGCCAACGGGTGGATTATGAAGTTCGGGGGCCGCGGGCCCGGCATTTTGAACTTTATGTTTCCGCGATCACGCCAACGCCCCAGGAAGGGCATGCGGTTCTGCTCGTGTTGAAAGACCTTACCCGCGAACAACACATCGAACGCATGCGGTCAGACTTTGTGGCAAACGCCAGTCATGAACTTAGAACGCCGCTCGCGTCGCTTTCCGGATTTATTGAAACGCTGCAAGGAGCGGCGCGGGATGACGAGGCGGCGCGGGACAAATTTCTTGCCCTCATGCAGGGGCAGGCGGAACGCATGAAACGGCTCATCGATGATCTGCTCTCACTTTCACGCATTGAGATGAATGCGCATCTGAGACCCTCCGGCGTGGTCGATTTGGCAAAGGTGGCAAGTCATGTCTGCGATGTGCTGTCTGGATTGGCGCAAGCGGAAAACATCAAACTGCAAATCAATCTGGCTTCGCCCATGGCGGTTGAAGGCGACTGGGATGAGCTGGTGCAGGTGGTTCTCAATCTGGTTGAGAACGCCATCAAATATTCCGGGCCCGGCACAAGCATTGTGCTTGAGGGCTCGTCCAGGGATGGCTTTGTGTTGCTGTCAGTCATTGATCAGGGGCCCGGCATTGCGGAAGAACATATTCCACGGCTCACCGAGCGCTTCTACCGCATCAGCGTGCAGGAAAGCCGGTCGCGGGGCGGAACCGGGTTGGGCCTGGCAATCGTCAAACACATTCTCAACCGCCACCGCGGCCGCCTGATTGTGACATCGCAAATTGGCGTTGGCAGCACTTTCACTATTCGCCTGTCTTCGAAATAAAATGTTATAATTCAATATCTTAACTTGTCATAATACTGTAGTTAATCCGTTGCATAAGCTTCATGAATGGTTCCTAGGTTCGCGGGCGTTGAGTTCACATGGAGATTACAAAGATGAAGAAAATTCTTTTAACGGTGAGTGCGCTCGCCCTATTTGCCGTGCCCGCGATGGCTCGCGAAGAAATTCGCATCGTGGGCTCGTCGACGGTTTATCCATTTACGACCGCAGTAGCCGAAAATTTCGGCAAGACCTCCGGCATGAAGACACCGGTGGTTGAATCAACCGGCACGGGCGGCGGCATGAAGTTGTTCTGCGCCGGCGTTGGCGAGTCACATCCGGATTTTACCAATGCTTCGCGCCGCATGAAAAAAAGCGAATTCGAAGACTGCGCCAAGAACGGCGTTACCGACATTGTTGAAATCAAGATCGGTTTTGACGGCCTTACGCTTGCCGCTTCCAAAGATGCCCCAGAAATCAAGTTGACCAAGCAGCAGATTTTCATGGCGCTTGCCAAGCAGGTTCCTGACAAGGATGGAAAGCTGGTCGACAACCCCTACAAGATGTGGAGCGATATTGATGCTTCACTGCCGGCGGAAAAGATCGAGGTTTTAGGCCCGCCACCCACCTCGGGCACACGCGATTCATTTGTTGAACTCGCGCTTGAAGTTGGGGCTTCAAAATTTGAATCACTGGCTGAGCTGAAAAAATCCGATGCCAAGGCTTATGAAGCGGTTTGGAAATCAGTCCGCGAAGATGGCGCCTATGTGGAAGCCGGCGAGAACGACAACCTGATTGTTCAAAAGCTGCAGGCCAATCCGGCGGCTCTTGGCATTTTCGGCTTTTCATTCCTTGAAGAGAATGCGAGCACCATCAAGGGCCTTGAAATTGATGGCGTTGGTCCAAGTTACGAAACCGTCGCTTCAGGCGACTACAAGCTGGCCCGGCCGCTCTATGTCTACGCCAAGAAGCAGCATGTGGGCACAGTTCCCGGCATGGCTGAATTTGTGGCTGAATATGTTTCGGAAAAGGCCATTGGCGAAGATGGTTATCTGTCGGACAAGGGTCTTATTACGCTTCCTGGCGATGCAGCTGAAACTTCTCGCGCCATGGCATTGGCACTGGACGTTTTGACGGTTGAGGGTCTTAAGTAAGGCCTGAACGGGCGAATGGGGTTGGCGTTGCGGATGTACCAATCCGGCCCCATTCGATCACTCAATCACCCAACAGAGGTGAAATTGGCTAAAGCAGGGACGCATTGATGACTGCCTGGACGCTTTTGATTATTGCGGCGGTAACGACGGGCGGGTTTTTTGTTGGCCGCGGGCGCGCCCAAGCCCTGCGCAACACCAGATCTTTGGCGCTGCATTCAATGCCTGCCTATCACGGCCTGCTGCTGGCTTCCATTGGATTTGGCGCATCCGCACTTGCGGCACTCCAGCTTTCATTCAGTGCATTGACGCAGTCCTTCGCCGTTCCTGTTGCTGCCGCACTTGTTGGAACTGCTGCCATTTCCCTGGTTTTCTGGCATATCACCGCGCGTTTTCGGGCTCGGAACATTTTTGAGCGCATTGTCAAATTGGTTTTGCTGGCGAGCTCGGCGGTTGCCATTGTCACGACAATCGGAATTGTATTTTCGGTTCTCCTCGAAACACTGGTCTTTTTTGGTGAAATCTCGCCGATTGAATTTCTGTTCGGCAGCCATTGGGCGCCAACCTCGACGCCGGCCTCATTTGGCCTCATCCCCCTATTGGTCGGAACACTGCTTATTACGGCTATCGCAATTCTCGTGGCGGGACCGTTGGGACTGCTCTCGGCAATTTACATGGCTGAATATGCCAGCCGAGGGACACGGGGTGTCGTGAAACCATTGCTGGAAATTCTGGCCGGCGTTCCAACGGTGGTGCTCGGCTTTTTTGCAGCACTCACTGTGGCGCCCCTCATTCGTCGTGGTGGTGAGGCGCTGGGTCTTTCAGTTGCCTCAGAATCGGCGCTGGCTGCTGGCCTGGTCATGGGCATGATGATTGTGCCGCTGATATCTTCGCTTGCCGATGACATCATCAATTCCGTGCCGCAATCCCTGCGTGACGGTTCCTATGCGCTGGGGGCCACAAAGTCCGAGACAATCAAGCGCGTGGTTTTGCCTGCCGCACTTCCTGGAATTGTGTCGGCCTTCATGCTGGCCCTATCGCGCGCCATTGGCGAAACCATGATCGTGGTCATGGCGGCTGGACTTGCCGCCAATTTGAGCATCAATCCATTGACGGCAGTCACCACAATCACCGTTCAAATCGCCACACTGCTGGTGGGTGATCAGGAGTTTGACTCGGCCAAGACACTTTCGGCCTTTGCGCTTGGCCTTGTGCTGTTCTGTTTCACGCTTGTCCTCAATTACATAGCACTTCGCATGGTGCAGAAATATCGCGAGCAGTATGACTGACTTCACCACCAAATTAAATCCGGAACGCGTCGCCCAACGCTATGCCAGCGAGCGGCGGTTTCGCGCCTACGGCGCTGCAGCACTGGCGGTTTCCGTCTTGTTTCTTGTCTATCTTCTCACAGACATCGCGGTCAAAGCCTGGCCCAGCTTCTTTGAACATCATGTTATGCTGCAGGTTGAATTGGACCCTGGCAAGATTGATGCCGCTGAAATTCAGAAGGGCGACTTTGGCGGCATCATCAAGGCGGGGCTTCGGGCTCAATTTCCGAATGTCAAAAGCAGGGCAGAATCGAAAAAACTGCTGGCCCAGCTGTCGACGGGCGCTGGCGATGACTTGCGCATGGCAACGATTGCAAATCCTGCTTCCATTGGAACCACTGTCACGACGAATGCGCTATTGTCAGATGACGCCGATCTCTATTACAAAGGCATGCTCGCTCCCACGTTGAAGACCGCGGGAGAGACCACCTTGCAAGTGGCGCAAGACGGTGAGGCGTATTTGTTCACGGGCGATCTTTCGCAACTGGTCGTGGGCCAGATTGTCAGGGCCAATGGCGGCGCGTTTCGCATTACTGCTGTTGATGCAGGTATTGCGAAAGCGGAAACCTTGCTTGCACCCGAGACCCTGAATTCATTGGCGCCCGGCAATTGGGACATTCTTTCATTTACAGACATTGAGGCGGACCGGCGCATCGATGACCGGGCCGTGGTTTTGCTGGAGGCAATGCGCGACAAGGGGATTGTGAAACAGCAGTTTGCCTGGCGGTTTTTCACGTCAGGGGATTCCCGCGAACCGGAACTTGCTGGCCTGCGCGGCGCCATTACCGGATCGCTCCTGACAGTCGTGATGACGCTGCTGCTCAGCGTGCCGCTGGGAATTGCTGCTGCCATCTACCTGGAAGAATTTGCGCCGAAGAACAACTGGACGCAATTAATTGAGGTTAACATCAACAATCTCGCTGCTGTTCCGTCAATCATTTTCGGCCTGCTGGGCCTTGCGGTATTTATCGGCTTTCTGAATCTGCCACGCTCTGCACCCCTGGTGGGCGGGCTGGTTCTGGCGCTCCTGGTGTTGCCGACGATCATCATTGCATCGCGCGCTGCATTGAACGCGGTGCCGCCTTCAATCAAGGAAGCCGCACTTGGCGTCGGGGCCTCACACCAACAGGCTATTTTTCATCACGTGCTGCCGCTGGCCGTTCCTGGCATTCTGACTGGAACAATTCTGGGTGTTGCGCGCGCCCTTGGCGAGACGGCTCCGCTTCTGATGATCGGCATGGTTGCCTTCATTGTGGATGTTCCCCAGGGATTTACGGATTCGGCTACGGTCCTGCCGGTTCAGATCTACCTTTGGTCCGATCTGCCGGAAGCGGCGTTCCAGTCGCGCACCGCTGCTGCCATCATCGTTCTTCTCGCCATTCTATTTTGTCTCAATGCCATCGCCATCTATCTGCGCAAGCGGTTCGAGCGGCGTTGGTAACGGTTTGTATTCAGGAAAATCATAATGGATGCTTCGCCCCAAAGAACTACCACCAAGCCAAGCCCGAAAATACTTGCGAGCAAAGACATCAAGATCATCGCCAGGGACGTGAATGTGTATTACGGCGACAAGCACGCCATCAAGCATCTGTCGATTGATATTCCAGATCGCGCGGTATCGGCTTTCATCGGCCCATCGGGCTGTGGCAAATCCACCTTCCTCCGCTGCATCAACCGGATGAATGACACCATTCCCACAGCGCGGGTGACGGGACAAATTCTGGTTGACGGCAAGGACATCTATGACCGCGATCTGGATGTGGTTCAGTTGCGCGCGCGTGTCGGCATGGTTTTTCAGAAGCCAAATCCATTTCCCAAATCCATCTTCGAGAACGTGGCCTATGGCCCGCGCATTCATGGCATTGCCAAATCCAAAACTGACCTGGAAGAAATTGTTGTAAACAGCCTCAAGAAGGCCGGCCTGTTTGAGGAGGTGAAGGATCGCCTCACGCATTCGGGAACCAGCCTTTCGGGCGGCCAGCAACAGCGCCTGTGCATTGCGCGCGCCATTGCGGTCAATCCTGAAATCATCCTGATGGATGAGCCCTGCTCAGCACTTGACCCCATTGCATCAGCGCGAATCGAAGAACTCATTGATGAAATTCGCCAGAACTACTGCATCATCATCGTTACGCATTCCATGCAACAGGCCGCACGGGTTTCGCAGCTTACCGCGTTTTTCCACCTGGGCGACCTGGTCGAAATTGGCGACACGGAAGAAATGTTCACAGCGCCCACAAACAAGAGAACTCAAGATTACATAACCGGCCGTTTCGGCTGATACTCAACACGGAGCCTTGCATGTCTGACCATACGGTTAAATCCTATGACAACGATCTGGCCAACCTCAAGCAATTGGTGGCGCAGATGGGGGGGCTTGCGGAAGAACAGCTGGCCAAAGCCATTGACGCCATTTCCAAGCGCGATATTCAACTTGCTGACACCGTTATACTGAGCGACGAAAGGCTTGATGCGCTTGAGCGCCAAATTGAGGAAAAAGCAATTCTGACCATCGCCAAGCGGCAGCCCATGGCGCAGGATTTGCGACAGATCATTGTCACCATCCGCATATCCTCTGATCTGGAACGCATTGGCGACCTGGCCAAGAATACGGCCAAGCGCACCCATGCCATTTCAGATGAAATGCCGCGGAATCTTGTCACGGGCCTTGCCCGCATGGGCAAACTCGCCCAGGAACAGTTGAAGGATGTGCTTGATGCTTACGCCCAGGGCGATGCCGAGAAGGCCATGCTGGTCTGGCGATCGGATGAGGAAATCGATGCGCTCTACAATTCCATTTTTCGCGAATTGCTGACCTATATGATGGAAGACCCCCGCATGATCGGGCCCTGCACGCATCTCCTGTTTGGCACCAAGAACATGGAACGCATTGGCGATCACACCACCAATATCGCGGAGAATATCTATTTTCTGGTGCATGGAAAGTTGATTACCGAGGAACGACCGAAGAAGGATTCCACCAGCACGACCAACTTTCCAAACACGTGAGGCCTGAAAGATGTCTGCCTCGATCCTGGTTGTTGAAGACGAAGAGCCGATCCAAATTCTTCTCAGCTATAATTTTGAGGCTGAAGGCTACCGGGTCCGCGCGACGGCGCGGGGCGAAGATGTTTCCCATCTGGTGAAAGAAGAGCGACCTGATTTGATTGTGCTGGACTGGATGCTGCCAGGCATTTCTGGAATTGAGGTCTGCAGGCTGTTGCGAACCAGGCCGGAAACCCGCGACATTCCCATCATCATGTTGACAGCACGTGGCGAAGAGGCTGAACGGGTTCGGGGACTTGCAACCGGCGCCGATGATTATCTGGTGAAGCCATTTTCGGTGCCGGAACTTCTGGCGCGAGTTCGCACCATCTTGCGGCGCGCCAATCCGGAGGCGGTTGCTGAAGTCTTGAATGCGGGCGACATTGTGCTGGATCGGCGGGCCCGGAGAGTGACCAGGTCGAAGCGTGACATCAATCTTTCACCTACCGAGTTTCGTTTGCTCGAACACCTGATGCAGAACCCGGGGCGGGTTTATTCGCGCTCGCAGTTGCTCGATGCCGTGTGGGGGCGCGACATTTATGTTGATGAGCGCACTGTCGATGTGCATGTCGGGCGCTTGCGCAAATCCTTGCAGCGCGGCCGTGAGGTGGACCCCATCCGCACCGTGCGGAGCATGGGCTATGCCTTTGATGAGCGCTTCGGGAAAGCTTCCTAGCGCACTTTTCGGCAAGCCGGAATCGGCTTGCCGAAAAGGAATCGCGCCAGATCAATACGTTGGAGCAAATCCTTATCGCAAAAGTCTTCAACTTTTGCGGGATTTGCTCTAGTGGCCCAACCCCTTTGACCTCATTATTCGAGAACTGAATTTTCCATCTACCATAATTCAACTTATTAGTGTTTAATTTTAAATACTCTATTAATAGTTGTTATTTGGTTCGCTGGAGGTTTCAAAGATATTGCTTTGCATGGTTAACAAATGGTTGCGCGTTCCTTTACGCCCAAGAGGCCTCTTTGCATTGGGCCGCAAGCCCGGTTAAAAGCGGCGCGGAATCATTTCAGCATCGGATCAAGTTCAGTGAATTCAGAAAAAATTGTGACGCTCATTGGTGGATCCGGCTTTGTTGGACGCCATGTGGTGCGGGCACTGGCTAAACGCGGTTACCGCATTCGTGTTGCATGCCGGAGGCCAGATTTGGCGGGCCATGTGCAGCCGCTCGGCACACCTGGCCAGATCATGCCGATCCAGGTCAATGTGCGCTACCCGGCGTCAGTTGCCGCTGCCTGCGAGGGAGCTTATGCGGTTGTCAATCTGACCGGGGTTCTTGCCAGCAAGGGCGCACAGAGTTTTGATGCTGTCCATGTATTTGGAGCTGAAGCCAGTGCAAAAGCCGCGCGGGCTGCAAAGGCAAAAGTCTTTGTTCAGATGTCGGCGCTTGGGGCTGATGCCAATTCAGCAAGCGAATACGCGCGCTCAAAAGCAGGTGGCGAAGACTGCGTGAAGGCGGCTTTTCCGGGCGCTACGATCCTTCGGCCCTCAATCGTGTTTGGGCCTGAAGACAACTTCTTCAATCAGTTTGCGGGGATCAGCCGACTTGCGCCAGCGCTCCCGCTCATTGGCGGCGGCCACACAAAGTTTGCGCCGGTATTCGTGGGCGATGTTGCTGAGGCGATTGCCCAGCTCATCGACAGGGGCGAAGCAGCGGGCAAGATTTATGAACTTGGCGGCCCGGAAGTTTTCACTTTCAAACAGCTCATGCAATTTACGCTGGATGTGATCGGCCGCCAGAGGTTGTTGTTGCCGGTGCCGTGGACCGTGGCAAAGATATTGGGAATGGTTTTAGGGTTGCTTCCAAAGGCAATGCTCACGGCTGATCAGGTGGAATTGTTGAAAGCTGACAGCGTTGTGAGTGACGCGGCCATTCATGAAGGCCGCGATCTTGAAAGCTTCGGCATCAAGCCCCACAGCATTCAGAGCATCGTTCCCAGCTATTTGTATCGTTTCCGCAAAGCGGGTCAGTTCACAATTCCAGAATAAATAAGCCCAAGCAATATGACGCCCAAGATGACCCGGTAGACCACAAAGGGTAAAAAACTCATGTGTTTTACCAGTTTCATCAGGACTGATATGGTGCCGAGCGCGATGAAAAACGTGAGTAAGCCTGTTACAATGACGGCACCGGAAATTGTTTCACCGCTGCCCATCGCATCGCCAACAATCAGAATTGAGGCAGCACCATTGGCTGGAATTGACAGCAGGAATGAGAATCTTGCGGCTTCTGGCCTTACAAATCCAAGGCCTCGGGCCGCCATCATGGTAATGCCTGAGCGACTGGTGCCGGGGCTGAGAGACAGGGCCTGGGCGCCACCAATCACCAAGGCAGCCTTCCAGTTCATATCCCTGATGGTGCGGCGAAAAAGGCCAAAGGCATCTGCTGCATAGAGCAGCACGCCAAATACGATGGCATTGACGGCAACCAGTGTGGCGCTGCGAATGTGATCATCGAGATTTGTTGCTTTCATCAGCAAGCCGACAATGATGATCGGAAGGGTTCCAATGACGACGTGAAATGCCAACCTGGAGTTTGCCGTCGATTTCCGTGACAGGAAATCAATTGCGCCCCAGAACATGGCAACCACGTCGCGCCAGAAATAAATGATGACGGCTGCAAGAGTTCCAATGTTGGTTACCATGTCGGTCACGATGCCCTGATCGGGCCAGCCCGTTAAGGCTGGCACCAGGATCAAATGACCGGAAGAGGAAATGGGAAGAAACTCGGTTATGCCCTGGATGAGCGCCAGGACAATAATCTGTTCGATTGGCATTTCTCTTGGCCCCTAAATCGACACACGGCGAATCTCTTGCCGATCTGTGACAAAGGGTCTTATAGAGTTAGCGCAATTGCGGCAATGTGCCTAATAATCTATGACTCTTGAGAATGCCTGTCCTTTACCACTTCGCACTTGATCCCTTCAGCCGCCGTGTGCGCCTGGCGCTGGCTGAGTATGGTGTTCGGTTTGATTTGGCTGAAGAGCGTCCGTGGACGCCAAGCCAGGCCCTGTTCAATTTCAATCCTGCGGGCATTGTTCCGGTGTTTGTTGAAGATGATGGTGCCCCCATCAACGGGATTGAGGCGATAACAGAGTATCTCGAAGAAACGCGGTCTGAATCCATGAAGCTGGTTTCAGGCACAGCGCGCCAGCGGGCGGAAGTTCGACGGTTGGCCGGTTGGTTTGACACCAAATTCTATGCGGAAGTTTCTGAACCTATCATCACGGAGAAAATCATCCGGCGGTTCATGACCCGTGAAACCGGTGGCGGTGCACCTGACATGGGACGGGTGCGCTACGGGCTTTCGAGACTTCGCGACCATCTGGACTATATTGGCACGCTGGCTGATCATCGTTCCTGGCTTGCAGGCGAAAGGCTTTCGATTGCCGATCTTTCCGCGGCGTCGCATCTTTCTGTCATCGACTATCTCGGAGATATTCCGTGGGCGGAGTTTCCGGTGGCCAAAACCTGGTATCAACGCATCAAGTCGCGCCCGTCGTTCCGGCCACTGTTGAGTGACGCAGTGCGCGGCATGCCACTGCTTCATGCCTATGCCGACCTCGATTTCTGAAGCATTGCGGGCTCACGCCTTGCATGAAGGGTTCAGCGCCGTGAAAATCACAGCTGCCCACCTCACGGAGGAAACCAGTGGGAGGCTCAAGCAGTTCCTGGCCCATGGCTATCATGGCGACATGGATTGGCTGGCGGAAACGCAGGAGCGGCGCTCCAACCCCCATGCCCTTTGGGCCGAAGCGAAATCAGCCGTAATGTTTGCGATGGACTATGGACAGGGTTTTGATGCGTTGGAGCGATTGAAAGCCAAATCGACCGGGGTCATTTCAGTTTATGCGCTGCACCGGGATTATCATGACGTGATCAAGGGCAAGCTCAAGAAAATTGCCTCGCAGTTCGCCAGAAATGCAAAGGCAGACGTGAAGGTTTTTGTCGATACGGCACCGTTGATGGAAAAGCCCTTGGCGCAGGCAGCGGGATTGGGCTGGCAAGGCAAGCACACCAATCTGGTGTCACGCCAACTGGGATCGTGGTTTTTTATTGGCTCCATGTTGACTGATGCTGAATTGCCTCTTGATCCGCCGGAAGTTGATCATTGCGGCACGTGCCGGGCGTGCCTTGATATTTGTCCCACCAAAGCTTTTCCTGCACCCTATCAACTTGATGCACGGCGTTGCATTTCGTATCTGACGATTGAACACAAAGGCCATATTGACCGGGAATTTCGCGAGGCGATGGGCAACCGGATTTATGGTTGTGACGATTGCCTGGCCGTCTGCCCCTGGAACAAATTCGCCCAGCAGTCACGCGAAGCCAAACTCATGGCGCGGGCCGATTTGAAAGCGCCATCGCTGGTTGATCTGGCAGGACTTGATGACAAAGCATTTCGGGCACTGTTTTCCGGTTCGCCGGTGAAGCGCGTGGGGCGCGACCGTTTCATCCGCAATGTTCTCATTGCTGTTGGCAATAGCGGCGATGCCAGACTTGCGCCCCACGCCGAGAGACTTCTGCATGATCCATCGCCATTGGTGCGGGCCATGGCTGTTTGGGCCACGAAGCAACTGGCGGAGGCCGCGCAATTTGCGGCTTTGCGGGGTGGCTACATGGACGCAGAAACCGATTTGGCGGTCAAATCCGAGTGGGGTCTGCAGTGAACCATCTTCTGTGTTTCGGGTTTGGCTATTCCGCGCAGGCGTTGTCGAGACGGCTGAAGGATTGGAAAATTTCCGCAACAAGCCGCAGCGCCCACGGGGTGGACGAAATTAATTCGCGGGGGCATCGTGGATATCTGTTTGACGATAATTTCGAGATTCCATCTGACATTTCCCATGTGCTCGTTTCTGCTCCGCCGGATGAGAACGGCGATCCGGTTTTGCGGATCTGTGGTCAACAGTTGAGGACGCGCGAATTCGCCTGGGTTGGTTATCTCTCAACGACGGGCGTTTATGGCGATGCGGGCGGGGGATGGGTCGATGAAAGCAGTCCCCTTACGCCCAATACGCCACGCGGCCAAAAGAGATTGCAGGCTGAGCGACAATGGCTGGAACACCAATCGCTGCATCTGTTTCGCCTGGCGGGAATTTATGGGCCTGGGCGAAATCAGCTCTTGAGCGTGAGGGATGGCAGCGCAAAACGGATTGTCAAAGCGGGCCAGATATTCAGCCGCATTCATGTGGATGATATCAGTGGTGTGCTTGAGGCATCGATCGCCAGGCCTCATCCTGGGCGGGCCTATAATGTGTGTGATGATGAGCCCTGCCCGCCGCAGGACGTGGTTGCCTATGCGGCCAGGTTGTTGAACTTGCCGTTGCCGCCGGAAATTCCATTTGCGGAAGCCAATCTATCTCCAATGGCCCGGAGCTTCTATGCGGACTCCAAAAAGGTTTCCAACACGCGCATGAAAACTGAATTGGGATACAAACTCAAATATCCCACTTACCGCGAAGGCCTGGCAGCGCTGATGGGCACACTTACGGCATAATGCCGTCGGCTCTTTCAGCCAATTGCAAGGCAGTTTCGCGAATGACCCGCAGCTGGCTGGGTGTTGAGAGCCGATGATCGCCGCCCTTGATCAATGTCAGTGTCGTGTCCGGGCCGGAGAGCGCGTCGAATACCTTAACTGCATGGGAGGGCGGCACATCCCGGTCAACGCTGCCTTGCAAAATGCGCACGGGGCATTTGAGTTCGAGTCCAGACTTAAGCAGCAAATGCCTGGCGCCATCGCGCAGCAGTTGCAGCGTTATGGGATAAGGCTCGCCGTAATCCGAGGGCCGCATGTAGACACCTTCAAGCTCAATCTGCGTTCGGATAGCCGGAGAGAATTCATCCCACATAAGATCGGAGGTCATGTCGACCGCGGGTGCGATGAGAACGAGGCCTGCAATGCGTTTGGCTGCGTAGGCATCCTCCTGATGAAGGGCGCGCGCCAGGAGCAACGCCAACCAGCCGCCCATGCTGGATCCCACGATGATGCGCCGCGAATTTGTTTTTTTGGTAAACATGTGGCGGGCTTCCGCCAACCATGCTGAGATGGTGCCGTCTTGGAAGTCTCCACTTGATTTTCCGTGGCCGGAATAGTCGAACCGCAGGTTTGGTCTTCGGACGTCACGCGCCAGACCGGCCAGGGCTTCTGCCTTGGTGCCCTCCATGTCGGACTTGAAACCGCCAAGCCAGAAGAAACCGCAACGCCCCATGTCATCAGCGGGTCCATCATTTTGATAGGCAATTCTTTCACCATCGGGGCTTGCTTCAAAATCCATGCTGGCCATCTCAATCACCTGCTCAACTCAAACGCCTGCTTGACGGCGGCCCTGCTTCAAGGTCTATAGCTGTGTTTGTAAACGGTCAGTTTTGGATTCGATACGGAGCAAGTTCGAAGTGATGCAAAACTGCAACAGAATGGAGAAATGTTACACTTGAGTATACCCCCAAGGAGGCCAACGATTACGCGCGGCGCCGCCCCCCCGCAGAAGGAAGAAGGCAATAAAATTAACCACCGCATCGACGCTCGTGAAGTGCGTTTGATCGGAGCCGATGGCCAGAATGTTGGTGTTGTGCCAACCCGCCAGGCACTGGCAATGGCTGAAGAAGCCAACCTCGACTTGGTCGAAATTTCACCTGATGCGGTTCCCCCGGTTGCCAAAATACTTGACTACGGCAAGTTCAAGTTTCAGGAACAGAAGAAGGCCGCCGAGGCCCGCAAGAAGCAAAAGATAATTGAAATCAAAGAGATAAAGATGCGTCCCATGATCGATGATCATGACTATGACGTGAAGATGCGGGCGATCAAACGGTTCTTTGAGGAGGGCGACAAGGTCAAGGTCACCTTGCGTTTCAGGGGACGCGAAATGGCCCACCAAGAGCTTGGCCACAGACTGCTGAACAGGGTTAAGGCCGACACAGCAGAAATCGCCAAAGTTGAGTCTGACGCGCGTTTTGAGGGCCGTCAAATTGTGATGATTATTGCCCCGAAATAGTTAACTGACAGATGGCTGACAGACCCGTGCATGAGTCTATCATCTTTATTTTGCTTAAACTTGTGTCTATGATCAGCCAAAATGACAATTAAGAAATATGTTTGAGCGTTGAGTCTTTCAGCATGAATTTGAGGCGACATTTTTTTTGGCTCCTGTTGGCGGGCATTCTGGCCCTGCAGCCGAATATTGCCTTTGCCGGGGATAGCGACAGCGGTCGCGACGACAATTCCCAAAGTGATAGCGGCGACGATGGTGATCGCGGCGGTGATCGTGACGACGACGTTGGTGGCAACAACGGCGGTGGTGGTCACAACTATGATGGCGATGATGACAATGACGAAGATAGCCGAGATTCGGACTATCTTGACTTAACCGCAGTTCCCAACAGCGCGTCCGGCCAGGATGCCGCCACCACAACCCAAGAGAACCGTGCACTCAATGAGGCAACAAACAACAATGCTGCATCTCTGAAAGAGGTTTTTCGCATCGTTCGAAACAGCTACAAGGGAGAGATTGTCCACGTTTCTCTTTCGGGTTCGGGCGATCAGCTTACCTATGGGATCAAGCTGCTGGACACGGCGGGTTACGTTATTGATCTTCAAGTCAACGCCAAGAGCCGTGCGATAGCTTTCAGCCCAGGCAGCTAATGCGCGTCCTGATTGTCGAAGATGAGCAGCGCATCGCTACAGACATCAAAGATGCGGTTAACGGCAGCGGCTATGTGGCTGAAGTTGTTGGCGACGGCGAAGAGGCCTGGTTTCGCGGCAGCACTGGGAACTATTCTGCCATCATACTTGATCTTGGTTTGCCCAAGCTTGATGGCCTGACAATTCTCAAGCGCTGGCGGCAAGAAGGGATGGCTACTCCAGTCATTGTTCTTACGGCGCGCGGCACGTGGGCTGAACGCGTTGATGGCATAGATGCCGGCGCTGATGATTATTTGCCGAAGCCCTTTCGCATGGAGGAGCTTATTGCCCGTTTGCGGGCATTGCTGCGGCGCTCCAGTGGACAGGTGCAACCGGTTATCACCATCGATTCAGTGACCGTTGATCCACGCACGCAGCAGGTGACAGTCAACAGCATTCCGGTCAATCTCACGCCTCTCGAATACCGCCTCATCAGCTATCTGTTTCACAACCGCGGCCGCATTGTTTCACAATCGGAATTGAGCGAAGCGCTTTACTCGCACGACAGTGAGCGCGACTCCAACGCGATAGAAGCCTTGATTGGCCGACTGCGCAGGAAAATCAAAGCGGGGGTGATCGAGACCCGCCGCGGCTTTGGGTATCTGGTCGCAGCTGAGGGCCCATGAACGTTGGGTCGCTACGTCTTCGATTACTGATTTCCGCTGCGATTGCAATTTCATTAGCACTTTTTCTCGCAGGCCTGGCCCTCACGACCCTGTTCGAGCAGCAAGTGCGAAGCCGCGTCGTGCAGGAATTGAATAATGATCTCCTGCAACTTGTCGGCGCCATTGAAGTTGGCTCGACGGGCGAACTCAAGGTCATTCGTGCGCTGGCTGATCCCCGTTACAAGACGCCATACAGCGGCAAGTATTGGCGCATTGACAGGGCAAGCACTCCGCGTGTTGAGTTGTTGCGCTCACGTTCACTATGGGACACTGACGCTGCAACCACCGCTGCCAATCTGGGACCTGAGGGCGAGCCTTTGGTTTTTGCCGAAAGAACAATTACCATAAAAGGTGATAATGGCGACATTTCGCTGCATCTGTTCGTCGGCATTAATGAAACCGAAATTGCAGCCCCACTCAAACAGTTTCGCGATCAACTCATCCTGTATCTTACTCTCATTGGCGCTGCGCTCACAGCTGCGGCCTGGTTGCAGGTTTCAATTGGCTTGCGGCCCTTGCGGGCGTTGCAGGAACAAATTTCACTACTGCGCGCGCATAACCTGAAACGGCTTGAAGGCGAGTTTCCCACTGAGGTCGCGCCACTGGTTTCTGAATTGAATGATATGCTGGATATCCATGACAAGTCGCTGGAGCGGGCCCGCCACCGGGCTGGTGACTTGGCCCATGGGCTCATGACCCCACTTACGATCTTGTCGGCAATTGCTCGCGACCTCGAGAAAAAACGACTGACGAAACTTGGTTCGGAAATTGAAGAACAGGTGGAAAACATGCGCCGCCATGTGGAGCGCGGCCTTATTCGGGCGCGGCTTTCAACCGGGCGTGGTCATGATCTGACGCCTTTGGCGCCGACCGTTGATGCTGTATGTTCCACACTGAAGCGATTGCCGAAGGGTGACACGATCAAATGGCAAAACCTCGTGGCGGCCCGCGTTACGGTGCCGATTGAGCGCAATGATTTGCTCGAACTTCTTGGCAATGTCATCGACAATGCCCGGAAATATGCAAAATACCGGATTCAAGTCAGCTTTGTCGACAACAGCATCGTGGTTGATGACGATGGCCCTGGCGTTCCTGATGAGGAAATAGCTGCCATTCGCCAGCGCGGACGGAGGCTTGATGAGGCCAGGAAGGGCTTTGGGCTTGGACTGGCAATCGTTGAAGATATTGCTGATCTTTATGAACTCAAACTGAGCTATAGCCGGTCGGAACTGGGCGGATTGCAGGTAAAACTGGGGCTTTC
>JANNXN010000043.1:0-2961 GCA_031409595.1 Rhodobiaceae bacterium | reverse complement strand
ATCCTCGCGGCCCAGGGCTTTCAATTCAACCCGGATGGGCAGGCGGCCCTGCAGTTCCGGCAGCAAATCAGAAGGTTTTGAAATGTGGAAAGCCCCGCTTGCGATGAACAGCACATGGTCGGTTTTCACCGGGCCGTATTTGGTGGAAACCGTGGTGCCTTCAATGAGCGGCAGCAAATCGCGCTGCACGCCTTCGCGGCTGACATCGCCGCCTTGCCGTTCGGCGCGGGCGCAGATCTTGTCGATCTCGTCGAGGAAGACAATGCCGTTGTTTTCAACAAGATCAATCGCCTCCTGATTGATCTGGTCCTGATCCAGCAGCTTGTCGCTTTCCTCGGCGATCAAAACTTCGTAACTTGTTTTCACCGTCATGCGCCGCGTCTTGTTGCGGCCGCCAAAAGCCTTGCCCATCATCTCCGAAATATTGATGACGCTGGCCGATGATCCAGGCATGCCCGGAATGTCAAACGGCAGGCCGCCGCCGCCTGTGTCCGCCACCTGGATTTCAATCTCCTTGTCATCCAGCGAATTGTTGCGCAGCTTCTTGCGGAAGCTTTCGCGCGTGGTCTCAGAAGCATTGGCCCCTACGAGCACTTCCAGCACCCGAGCCTCCGCATTGAGATGGGCCTGCGCCTCCACATCCTTGCGCCGCGTCACGCGCACCATGCCGATGCCCGCTTCCAGCAGATCGCGGATGATCTGGTCCACATCGCGGCCCACATAGCCCACCTCGGTGAACTTGGTCGCTTCGACCTTCAGGAACGGCGCATTGGCAAGCTTGGCCAGACGCCGCGCGATCTCCGTCTTGCCAACGCCCGTTGGCCCGATCATCAGAATGTTTTTTGGGCTGACTTCTTCGCGCATCACGCCGGTCAATTGCTTGCGCCGCCAGCGATTGCGCAAGGCAACAGCCACCGCCCGCTTGGCATCATCCTGCCCGACGATATAACGGTCCAGTTCCGAAACAATCTCACGCGGGGAAAAATCAGTCATCACATTCATCTCACTTCAGATCCGTCATTCCCGCGAAGGCGGGAACCCAACTTGTTTTCATCGTAGAACACAGTTGAATCAATATCTTCATGAAGGTCAATCCAGTTTGGATCAAGCGCCTCAATCATACTGATCTTCCATTCCCTGTTCCATTTCTTAATCTGCTTTTCCCTGCGGATCGCAGCATCCATGCTCACATGGTGTTCATGCCAAACCAAACTCTTCACACCATGTTTTGAAGTAAATCCGGCTATTGTTCCATCCTTATGCGTGGCAACGCGATTCCAAAGCGCCGAGGTCACGCCGACATAAATGGTTCCCCGCGGGCCATTCGCAAGGATGTAAACAGCGGGAAACTTTTCTTCAGTCATGTTGCCGGCGAAGTTGGGTTCCCGCCTTCGCGGGAATGACGGTGTGAATTGAAGAGGCAATGACGGCTGGCTGGTTATTTTGCATCCAAAACTTCCACTGTCACGTTACCATTGGTGTAAACACAAATTTCCGCCGCGATCTTCATGGCTTTGCGGGCGATAGCTTCGGCATCCATGTCGGTGTCGATCAGCGCACGCGCGGCTGCCAGCGCAAAATTCCCGCCAGATCCGATGGCTGTCACGCCATGTTCAGGCTCCAGCACGTCTCCGGTGCCGGTGAGCACGAGGGAGACATTCACATCGGCCACAATCATCATGGCTTCGAGACGGCGCAAATATCTGTCCGTGCGCCAGTCCTTCGCCATGTCCACGCAGGCGCGGGTCAACTGGGCGGGGTATTGCTCGAGCTTGCCTTCAAGCCTTTCAAACAGCGTCATCGCGTCGGCCGTTGCACCAGCAAATCCGGCAATCACCAGCCCGCTTCCCAGGGGCCGCACCTTCCGGGCATTGCTCTTGATGACAGTAGCGCCAAGGCTCACCTGGCCATCCCCGGCGATCACCACTTTGCCGTTTTTACGCACCGTTAGGATTGTCGTTCCATGCCACTGTTGCGGTTCGCTCATCACTATTTCCCATGTTTAACAGCCTATTTAGGCATCGCTTAGGCGAAAGAAAAGGCTTGGTTTTTATAAACTTAACGTTTTCATGACGATCATATAGTCATATTATGCTGCATCTGCTAAGAGGCCCCGACCGAAAGTGGGATTGTCCATGCGTAAAGCCAGTCTAGACCGTAAAACCACTGAAACCCAAGTGTCTGTTTCCATCGATCTGGATGGCACAGGTGCCTTCGACATAAAGTCGGGCGTGGGCTTCCTCGATCACATGCTGGAACAATTGGCCAGGCACTCGCTGATCGACATCAAGCTCGCAGCCACTGGCGACACCCACATTGATTTTCACCATACGACAGAAGATTCAGGCATTGCGCTCGGCCAAGCCGTTGCAAAGGCCCTGGGTGACCGCAAGGGCATCAGGCGCTATGCCGATTGCTTCCTGCCCATGGATGAAACCCTGACGCGCGCCGCCATCGATGTGTCGGGCCGACCCTATCTGATCTGGAAAGTGGATTTTTCGCGCCCCAAGATCGGCGAGTTTGACACGGAGCTCGTGCGCGAATGGTTTCAGGCCTTTGCGATGAATGCCGGGATAACACTGCATGTGGAAACCCAGTACGGCGACAACAGCCACCATATTGCTGAATCCTGTTTCAAGGCGCTGGCGCGTGTCTTGCGGGCGGCAATTGAAATTGATCCCCGCCAGAAAGACCGCATTCCGTCAACCAAAGGCACGCTCGCTGGCTGATGACCACCTACACGATATATGCAAAACCCGATGACCAGTTGAACGCGATCTTTGTGGCCGAGAAGTTTTCATGGCCCGCATTTGTTTTCACCGGGTTTTGGACCTTGCGCCACCGCATGTGGATCGTTTCCGCAGTTTTGATTTCGGCATTGCTGCTGTCATATGTCCTGCCGTTGCATCTACAGGTGATGTTTTCAATTGCCGTAAGTTTCCTGCTGGGCATCCACGCGAA
>JANNXN010000042.1:0-14624 GCA_031409595.1 Rhodobiaceae bacterium | reverse complement strand
CCTGGAGATAGGTATAGTATTCGATCAGTTTTTCTGTGCCACGGTGGAGAAGGCCAATGTGGGGGTCCACGCGCGTGACCACTTCACCGTCAAGCTCAAGCACAAGACGCAAGACGCCGTGCGCCGCCGGATGTTGGGGGCCGAAATTGATTGAGAAGTTTCTGACGGTAGCCTCGGTCATGAGTGGGCTCGCGAATGGCGAAGGGCGAATGGCGAATAGGGAAAAGTCATGCCTTGTCTTGAAGCGAACGGATCAAGCTTCGCAACATTTTGCCCAGTTTTTCCGATTTTTCGATGAGGGGCTCCACATCTCGTGTCGTCACAATCTCGATCTTTGATGACAATATTAGGTGGGTTTCCACCTCCTTCAGAGACCCCTGCGCGATGCGAAGAAATTGAATGAATGAGCCTGTGCTTTCCCGCCCGTGACCTTCGGCGATATTCGCCGCAATCGACGACGACGCACGTCGAATTTGCGAGGTCAGACCGAATAGCTCGTCTTTCGGAAACTTTCGAGTCACCCAATAGCAGGACTCTGCCAGCTCCATGGCTTCCTGCCAGACATGCAGGTCCTTGTATGAATTGATCACCGGACCACTCATAAAATTTCCCCATTCGCCATTCGCCATTCGCCATTCGCTTACTTAACTTTCTCATCACCGGGAAGCACATAGGTAGTTCCTTCCCATGGCGACAAATAATCAAACGAGCGGAATTCCTGCACAAGCTTCACGGGTTCATAGACAACGCGCTTGGCCTCGTCGTCGTAGCGCACTTCGACGTGGCCGGTGAGCGGGAAGTCTTTGCGAAGCGGGTGGCCGGAGAAACCGTAGTCGGTGAGAATGCGGCGGAGGTCGGGGTGGTCGGAGAACAGCACGCCGTAGAGATCGAAGGTTTCGCGCTCATACCAGTTGGCGGCGGGAAACACGGGGATGGCGCTCGGAACCTGCATGTCTTCGTCCGCCTGGATTTTCACACGGACGCGATGGTTCTTGTAGGGAGACAACAGATGGTAGACCACATCGAAACGCTTCTCGCGGGAGGGATAGTCGGCGCCACAAATGTCAATGAAGCAAACGAAGCGGCATTCCTCGTCATCGCGCAGGAATTCCAGAACCGTTTTGATTTCAGTGGCGGCGGCATGGATCGTCAGCTCGCCAAAGGCCACTTCGTGGCCCGTTATGGCTGCCCCAAGACTTGCCGCGATATGCGCGCCGAGTTCCGACAGGTTTTCACTCATCATCAGCGCTCGATTGTTCCCACCCGGCGGATTTTCTTCTGCAATTGCAAAATGCCGTAGAGCAGTGCCTCAGCGGTTGGGGGGCAGCCTGGAACATAAATATCGACTGGAACGATGCGGTCGCAGCCGCGCACCACTGAATAGGAATAGTGGTAGTAGCCGCCGCCATTGGCGCAGGAACCCATGGAGATCACGTAACGTGGCTCCGGCATCTGGTCGTAAACCTTGCGGAGTGCCGGCGCCATTTTATTGGTGAGCGTTCCGGCTACAATCATCACATCCGATTGGCGGGGCGAAGCACGGGGCGCAAAACCAAAGCGCTCCACGTCATAGCGCGGCATTGACGTGTGCATCATCTCAACGGCACAACAGGCCAGCCCGAATGTCATCCACATGAGGGAGCCCGTGCGGGCCCAATTGATCAGGTCATCAGTTGAGGTGACGAGGAAGCCCTTGTCGGCGAGTTCGGCATTGACCTCGGTGAAATACTCGCGTTGTTCGGGGCTGGCAGTCTCGATCAATCCCATTCGAGTGCACCTTTCCGCCATTCATAAACAAAACCGATTGTGAGAACGGCCAGGAACACCATCATGGACCAGAAGCCGAGCAAACCCGTCTCTTTCAGGCTGACAGCCCATGGAAACAGGAAAGCGACTTCGAGATCGAAAATGATGAAGAGTATCGAGACGAGATAAAAACGCACATCAAATTTCATGCGTGCATCATCAAACGCATTGAAGCCGCACTCATAGGCCGAAAGCTTTTCAGGATCGGGATTTCTAACCGCGATCAGAATCGGCGCAATCATCAGTGCAAGGCCAATTCCAGCGGCCACCGCCATGAATATAGCTATCGGCAAATAGTCTCTCAAAAGCTCCGGCATAGTTCCCCGTTCCCAGATCGCGCCAAGGCGAGCAAGATTCGTTGGTGTGGTAGCGCAGCATGGCGTGCATCGCAAGCTTTTCAGGGGCCGGAACCGCTGTTGCGGCATTGTTTCACGGCTATTTTAGGCGGTCAAACGGTGGTTTGCACAGGCCCTATGCGAATCTATCGAGATAATGGAGTTTGCCCAGCGTTGAAACCCACGTAACAAACACCAGGAGGATAACTGTGAAAACACAAATTGCCGCTGCATTCGTGCTATTGGCGACGAGCTACACGTCGGCGAATGCCGAAGTTATTGATCTTGCAACCGTAAAGTGTTCGGAGCTGGGCACAATGTCGCAAGAGGATGCCAGTTTCCTTTTTGCCTGGATACACGGATATTATGGGGGCAAAGCTGGTGACACGACAATGAACCTTGAAGCCATGGGCCCCGCCGGTGAAGCCATTGGCCAGTATTGTGGAGAAAATCCTGAAGTAGGCATCATGACCGCAGTGACGCAGGTGTTCGGTCAATAAATTGAAATGCAAAAGGGCCGCCATTCGGCGACCCTTTTTATAGCATTGAATGGCGCGAGAGACGGGGCTCGAACCCGCGACCTCCGCCGTGACAGGGCGGCGCTCTAACCAACTGAGCTACTCCCGCAATTCAATAACGCGGTGGATAAAGTAGCCCTCCCCGCATGTCAAGCCAAGCTCAGGCCTTTCTACCAGTAACCTCAATTTCGATCTTCATGCGCGGATCGGCCAAGCCTGCCACAAACATTGTGGCGGCGGGGCGAATTTCGCCGAAGTATTTTTTCAGGACCGGCCAACAGGCTGGGAAATCTTCTGCGTTGGGCAGTATGTAATGAACACGAACGACGTGGTGCAATCCAAAACCTGCCTTTTCCATGGCGGTCTTGATGTTGTTAAAGGTTTTCTCAGCTTGTTTTGCGACGTCAGATGAAATTTCCATTGTGGCGTAGTCAAAGCCGGTTGTGCCAGAGACAAAGATCCAGTCGCCCTCGACGACCGCACGGGAATAGCCCATTTCCGCCTCAAATTTTGAGCCGGAGGATATGAGTTGTCTGGCCATTTGGTTGGTTCCTTTCTAGAAAATATCGCCCCAGTGCAACTTTCGGACACGTTTATATTCGGTCTTGTCGCGGGTTGGCACGCTGAGTTTTGACACACCATTTTCAGAACATAGCTTAAATCTGGTTTCAACTTTAGTTGCAATGGGAGGCGCCAATATGCGGGCGCCAATTGCTTCTGCGGAACTCCGCGAGACGATGAGATAGCTGAACTTCTCGTCCTCAAAGGGAACGGTTGCATTCTTGGCGTGCATATGTTCGCGGCTTCGCATCAGGCGCGCCTTGAAATGGCACCAATCCGGCGAAATCAGCGGACATGGCTTCTGGTGACTGCAGGGGGCAACAATATGGGCACCCTCTTTAATCAGAACAGAACGCGCTTCGAGGATGCGGGCGTAGCCTTGGGGGGTGCCGGGTTCAATGATCATGAGCATGGCTTTGCAGCTCAACCATAGATTACGGGTAGCACTGGCAACTTTGCTCACAGGAAGTTCAGCCATCGCATAGCTGGCAACTACCAAATCGGCGGCTGTTCCTGGCGGGGCCTGGCAGAAGTCGCCGTTTTGGGTCTTTGCGCCTCTCAGGCCGCCATGTTCGCTGTGTTCTGCCAGATGGCCGGCCAATTCCAGGAATTGCCGGTTGTTATCAAAAAATGTTACTTCGTCGATATCCGGAAAATACTCCACTCCTGCCCAACCTACGGTGCCAGGTCCTGCGCCCACGTCCAGCAAAGTCTCGGGCGAAAACTGAGGGCACCGCTGGATCAATTCGTCCAGGCAGGCAGCAACACTCGCATAAGTTGCCGGGAGCCGTGTTACCAGATATGCGTTGAAATCTATGGCAGAATCTGAGCTGCCGCCGCCCCGAAAGTGCTGGGTCATTTGGTGAGTTTTGTGGCCCAGACTGCCGATACCCCTGACCAAATCTTGAACTGCGGACCTCAATTCGGGTGGTAATTCATGCATCTGGACGGTCAATTCCTGGACTCGGGTTAAGGTTAAGACTTTACTAAAAGATTGGATAGAACTAGTTATAATCCTTGGACAGACTAATAATTACACAAAGGGCAATTGAAGTTAGTGTGTGAGTAACCTGGCCGCTTTGTGGGTATGACAAGCGGTAAAGCACAAATTTCGGGGGCGGGAAGTTTGTTGTGGGAGAGTTGAAGTGAAAGCCAAGAACGACGAAAAAGCCGGCAAGTCAACTGCGCGCCGCGCAAAATTTGCAACCCAGCTGAAATCAATCCCCGCAATGTTGCGCGCACAAAACGCCAACAAGAACTTGCCAGCAATCGACACGGAAAATTCTGATATTCCGAAACTTCCGCCGCTTGAAATGTCGGCGATCATTACCAAGACCAATGTATCAGCCATAAGCCAGGGCGTTTTGGATGCCCTTGCGGATGATCCTGATGCTGAAAAATCACTCGCTGACATTCGCCGCATTCTCGCCGGTCCCACGCGCAAGTTGCAGGACGCGAGATTCGAAGAATTTGTTTCAATACTCGAAGAGCTGGACCGCAAGGTGCAGCACTCGCTCGAAGTGTTGGGCAACCGCTGCAATGAGCTTACGGCAATCAACGACAGGCTGAGCAAGGTCTCGGAAGAACAGCAGCAAAAAATTGATCACCAGACCGAGCGGCTCAATGCCGAAATCCACCGGAACTCAGAAGCCCGCCAGGAACTGGAAATTGATCTGCGCGACATGGTTGAAACCAGGTTCGACAAGTTCGAGTCCAGCATAAAGCGGCGTATTGATGCTTTGGACACAAAAGTCGCTCGTGAAAGCCAGGTTCTGGCGACAGATTTGTCGACGCGCATGTATGAGTACAACGAGTCGGTTAAAGCCAACCTGGACGGAATTCTATCGGTGTTTGAAACACGGTTGGAAAAAGTGGAATTGCAGACAGCCGACGATCAGCGTCGCCAGCTGGAAATTTTTGCAGGCGGTCTGTCGGAGCTTTCCGGCCGCCTTCAAGGTCTCAAGAAGGGCCCGTCCAAGAATTCATAAGAAATATTGATCGGATTCTTGTCGGGGTGGTGGGAGATGAGAGACTCGAACTCCCGACATCTTCGGTGTAAACGAAGCGCTCTACCAACTGAGCTAATCTCCCATAACGCGTTACTTAGCCAGATGATTTCCGGTTTGCAAGGGCATAAAAAGCCCTGCGCGTTTCTGAGGGGCGCAGGGCTCGTCTGAATTGGTCTATTGCCCTAGATTTTAGCCGTTAACAGCCTCCTTTAGTAGTTTGCCCGCTTTGAATTTGGCCCGCTTTGAGGCGGGAAGCTTGATGGTTTTGCCGGTTTGTGGATTGCGCGCTTCGCCGGCTTTGCGGCGGGTGACAGTGAAGGTTCCAAAACCGATCAGGCGAACGTCGTCGCCCTGGCGCAGCGCCTTCATGATGTTTTCGATGGTGGCCTCTATGGCCTCGCCAGCCTCGCCTTTGGTCAGGCGCGTATCCTTGGCGACTTTGGCAATCAGTTCGTTCTTGTTCATGCCGTCACGCTCCCGTTCGTCGATGGGGGTAAAAACACTTATGCACATTGCCCTCGGCACAAGAAATGATCCAATTGGCAAGATTCGCAAGGGAGTGAACAAGAAAAATTTATTTCAGAGTCAGATCAAAGAGTTGCACATAACCCCAAAAAGAACAGGCGGAGAACCGATGCTCCGCCTGCTGACGATTTTGAAATTTTGATTCGTAGGAGGCTTAGTGTGCCCTTGCGCCTTCTCCGTCGCCTGACCGCTCGGCGGCTGCTCGGGCGGCGGCGGCGGCTTCTTCAGCCACCTCGTCCCACTCGATGGCGACCGGCATACGCACCAATGCGTGTTGGAGGACGTCGTCCATCATGGCGACCGGAATGATTTCCATTTCAGACGTGACGGCCTTTGGAATATCAGCCAAATCTTTCACGTTATCCTCGGGGATCATCACCTTCTTGATGCCGCCGCGGAGAGCTGCGAGCAGCTTTTCCTTGAGGCCGCCAATGGGCAATACACGGCCGCGCAGGGTGATTTCACCAGTCATGGCAACGTCTTTCCTGACAGGGATGCCGGTCATGACGGAGACAATGGCAGTCACCATGCCAATACCGGCCGACGGGCCGTCCTTGGGTGTAGCACCCTCCGGCACGTGAACGTGGATATCCTTCTTGTCGAAAACCGGAGGTTTGACGCCAATCGAAGGGGCCCGTGAACGGACATAGGAAGAAGCCGCAGAAATCGACTCTTTCATGACGTCCTTCAGGTTTCCGGTCACCGTCATTTTGCCTTTGCCCGGCATCATGAGGGCTTCAATCGTCAGCAATTCGCCGCCAACCTCAGTCCAGGCCAGGCCGGTTACGACGCCGACCTGATCTTCGCGCTCAGCTTCACCGTGCTTGAATTTCTGCACACCGAGATACTGGTTCACCACTTCCGGCGTGACCCTGATCTTCTTCTTCTTGCTGATCATCAAATCCTTCACCGCCTTGCGGGCGATGGTGTTGATTTCGCGCTCAAGATTACGAACGCCCGCTTCACGGGTGTAACGGCGGATGGCCTCGTAAATCGCTTCATCGGTGATTTCGAATTCCTTCTTGTCCAAGGCATGGTTTTCCATGACCTTTGGAACCAGATGGCGCTTGCCGATTTCCATTTTCTCTTCTTCCGTGTATCCGGCGATACGGATGATTTCCATGCGGTCGAGAAGGGCTGGTGGAATGTTCAGCGTGTTCGAGGTGGTGACAAACATGACATTTGACAGGTCATATTCAACCTCAAGGTAGTGATCCATGAAGGTTGAGTTCTGTTCCGGATCCAGCACTTCCAGCAGGGCTGATGACGGATCGCCGCGGAAATCCATGCCCATCTTGTCGATTTCATCGAGCAGGAAGAGCGGATTGGATTTCTTGGCTTTCTTCATTGACTGGATGATCTTGCCCGGCATGGAGCCAATGTAGGTGCGGCGATGGCCGCGGATTTCGGCTTCATCACGGACGCCGCCCAGCGACATGCGAATGAATTCACGACCAGTGGCTTTGGCGATGGATTTTCCGAGCGAGGTTTTACCCACACCTGGAGGACCAACGAGGCAGAGGATCGGCCCCTTCATCTTGTTCGTCCGGCTCTGCACGGCAAGATACTCAACAATGCGTTCCTTGACCTTGTCGAGGCCAAAATGATCGGCATCGAGAATTGCCTGGGCGTAAGTCAGGTCGCGCTTGACCTTGCTCTTCTGGCCCCACGGAATGTTGAGCAACCAATCCAGATAGTTGCGGACGACTGTGGCTTCAGCCGACATCGGGCTCATTTGCCGAAGCTTCTTCACTTCGGCTTCTGCGCGCTCGCGGGCTTCCTTGGAAAATTTGGTATCCTTGATTTTCTGTTCGAGCTCGCCAACTTCATCGCGCTCTTCGCCGTCGCCGAGTTCCTTCTGAATGGCCTTCATCTGCTCATTCAGATAGTACTCGCGCTGGGTTTTCTCCATCTGGCGCTTCACGCGGCTGCGAATGCGCTTTTCAACCTGGAGCACAGAAATTTCGCCTTCCATGAGAGCAAACGCCTTTTCAAGGCGCGCCTGCACGGACTGCATTTCCAGAATTTCCTGCTTCTCGGAAATCTTGATGGCGAGATGAGCAGCAATCGTATCTGACAGCTTGGCATAGTCAGTGATCTGGCCAAGGGTTGCCAGAATTTCCTGCGGCACCTTCTTGTTGAGCTTTACATAGCTTTCAAACTGCGAAACGGTGGTTCTTGCCAGCGCTTCGGTTTCCTGCACATTGTCGATGATATTTGGCAACAGCTTTACTTCGGCCTGGAAATAATCCGCATGGCTCGTGAAGCGCTCCACTTTGGCGCGCTCAGTGCCTTCGACCAAAACTTTCACTGTGCCATCAGGCAACTTCAAAAGCTGCAGCACCTGGGCAAGCGTTCCCACCTCGTAAATCGCATCAATTGAGGGATCATCATCACCAGGATTTTTCTGGGCGACCAGCAATATGCGCTTGTCGTCGCGCATGACTTCTTCAAGCGCCTTGATGGATTTTTCACGGCCCACAAACAGCGGCACGATCATATGCGGGAACACCACGATATCGCGGAGTGGCAATACCGGGAGTGATTCAGTTGGCCCTTCAGGGCCGACGGTCTTTGAAACTTTGGTCGTCATCTAAATTCCTTTCGCGGGTCAGGCCGCTTGCGTCCACCATCTCCATCCCCGAGCATTGGTTGACTTTGCGCCTCTTAATCATCCGGGCGTCATACGCAACATACTCCCGAACCGTTTAATAGAAGTGGAGGTTCAGTGTTAACTTTTCAATGGTTTTGAAAACAACGTGTTTTCAAATAGTTAGGCAGAAGCAGGAGCCAGTCTAACATTGCCCTGCTTGTCGCGATCAGCGTAAATCAGCAGCGGTTTGGCGTCACCATCAACCACTTCCTTGGAAATCACCACTTCTTCGACACCGTTCATAGTGGGAAGATCAAACATGGTTTCCAGCAAAATGAGCTCCATTATGGAACGCAATCCACGGGCACCTGTCTTGCGCTCGATGGCGCGCTTGGCGATGGAACGCAGCGCTTCGTCCGGGAATGTAAGCTTTACACCTTCCATTTCGAACAGGCGCTGATACTGCTTGATGAGCGCGTTCTTGGGGGCAGTTAGAATCTGGATGAGGGCTGCCTCGTCCAAATCTTCTAATGTTGCGATAACCGGCAAGCGGCCGACAAATTCCGGGATGAGGCCGAAACGGAGCAGATCTTCCGGCTCCAGCTCGCGCAGCAATTCACCAGTGCGGCGATCATCTGCGGATTTGACTTCCGCTCCAAAACCAATGCCCGAGCCACGCCCGCGCTGGTTAATGATGCGCTCGAGCCCTGCAAACGCGCCACCACAGATGAAAAGGATGTTGGTGGTGTCCACCTGCAGAAATTCCTGCTGGGGATGCTTGCGGCCTCCCTGAGGTGGCACAGAGGCAACCGTGCCTTCCATGATCTTCAGGAGGGCTTGCTGCACGCCCTCGCCCGACACGTCACGGGTGATCGAGGGGTTGTCCGATTTGCGGGAAATCTTGTCCACTTCGTCGATATAGACGATGCCGCGCTGGGCGCGCTCAACATTATAGTCGGCGGCCTGGAGCAATTTCAGAATGATGTTTTCCACGTCTTCGCCAACATAACCGGCTTCGGTCAATGTTGTCGCGTCAGCCATTGTAAACGGCACATCGAGAATGCGAGCCAGGGTTTGAGCCAAAAGCGTCTTGCCTGAACCGGTTGGACCCACAAGCAGAATGTTGGACTTCGCCAATTCAACGTCATTGCTTTTCGAAGCGTAATTGAGGCGCTTGTAGTGGTTGTGAACGGCGACGGCCAAAACCTTTTTGGCATAGACCTGGTCGATGACGTAATCATCGAGAACCTTACGAATTTCCTGTGGCGAAGGAACGCCATCCTTGGATTTTACAAGCGAGGACTTGTTCTCTTCGCGGATGATATCCATGCAAAGTTCAACGCATTCATCGCAGATAAATACGGTTGGCCCAGCGATCAATTTGCGGACTTCATGCTGGCTCTTTCCACAGAAAGAGCAATACAGCGTGTTCTTGTTGTCGCCCGCGCCTGCCTTACTCATGGTATCTCCTTGAACAAATCATCGGCCGTATATTCAACGAAAGCAATATACATGCCAAGCACTTAATGAGACTTCACTCAATTGTCACAAACAAGGCAACTTTAGTCAAATATACAATTTAATCCAACTTGCACTTCGAGGGTTAATCAATAATTGATTTCCCGTTGAAAATTAACCGCATCTCCAACGGGAAACCCGCATCAAGAATGACGGTTAACTATTTGGATTCACTCGGTTCTGCCCTCTTATCGAGAACTTTATCGATTAACCCGAAATCCTTCGCCGTCTCTGACGTCATGAAATTATCGCGCTCAAGGGCCTCCTCGATTGCTTTAATGTCACGCCCGGTGTGTTTAACATAAATCTCGTTGAGTCGCTTTTTGAGACTTTCAACTTCCTTGGCGTGGATCAAAATATCGGTAACTTGGCCTTGATAACCACCTGATGGCTGGTGAACCATGATGCGCGCATTGGGCAAAGCAAAGCGCATATCCTTCTCGCCAGCAGTCAGGAGGAGCGAACCCATGGACGCCGCCTGCCCCATTACGGTCGTAGAAACCTTGGGGCGGATGAACTGCATGGTATCGTAAATTGAAAGCCCCGATGTCACAACGCCGCCTGGCGAGTTGATGTACATGGAGATTTCTTTTTTGGGGTTGTCAGCTTCGAGAAACAGCAATTGCATGTTGACCGAGGCGGCAACATTATCGTCGATCGGTCCGGTGATAAAAATGATGCGCTCGCGCAGCAGCCGGGATGGCAAATCATAGACGCGCTCACCGCGGGCTTCTTGCTGGATGACCGATGGCCAGAATGAGCCGGTGGTCAGATAGTCGACGGGATCGCGCATATTGGTCCTCATGGTCGGTGAATCAGTTAACCTATAGATAGGTGACGCCTGCCACTTCGGGAAGGCCCATTCTCTTAAATGATGAAGGGGTGGTTATTAAACCACCCCTTCGAATGCCTAATTTGCAATTGAGTTAGTCTGCCTTTTTGGTTTTCTTTGCCGCCGGTTTTTTGGCTGCGGGTTTCTTTGCGGCGGCCTTTTTGGGTTCGCCTTCGGCGTGATCGTGATCGGCGTGATCATGGTCATGACCTGAATGATTGTGGTCGTGGTCGTGGCCGGAGTGATCTTCCTCGTCCTCATCTTGCACCATGGCTTGCAAGGCTTCGCGGGTTACGGCCTTTTCAGTGACCTTGGCTTTTGACACGAGGAAATCGACAACTTTTTGCTCAAACACCGGTCCACGCAGTTCGATCAATGCGTTGGGGTTCTTGCGGTAATGATCGAACACCTGCTTTTCCTGTCCGGGGAACTGGCGGGCACGGGCCATCAGCGATTGCTGCAGCTCTTGTTCGTTGACCTGGATACCCTCTTTTTCACCGAGGGTGCCGAGCACCAGGCCAAGCCTTACGCGGCGTTCGGCTATGGTGCGATATTCCTTGCGAGCATCTTCTTCAGTTGTGCCTTCGTCAGCAAAGCTCTTGTTGGCCTTCTTCATTTCGTTAGCAAGTGCGTTCCAGATGCCGCCGAGCTCTGCTTCAACAAGTCGCTCGGGCAATTCAAATGAATAGAGGTTATCGAGAGCGTCCAACACATCGCGCTTCAGTTTCATGCCGGTCATTGTTGCGTATTCCTGGGAAATGCGCGAACGGATCATTTCCTTCAGCTTGGGCAGATCTTCAAAACCGACCTTCTTGGCAAATTCATCGTCAACAACACCTTCTTTCGGCTGCTCAACGCTTGCAACTTTCACATCGAATTCGGCTGGTTTGCCTGCGAGTTCCTTAACGCCGTAGCTCTCGGGGAAGGAGACTTTTACCACCAGATCGTCGTCGGCCTTAACGCCGATCAATTGATCCTCGAAGCCAGGAATGAACTGACCAGAACCAATTTCCAGCGGCACTTCTGCCGCGGTGCCGCCGTCAAATACTTTGCCATCAATCTTGCCGACAAAACCGATGGTGACTTTGTCGCCCTTGGCGGCCTTGCCAGTTTTGGTTTCCCAGGATTTGTATTGGGCTGTCAGACGGCCCAGCGCTTCATCCACTTGCGCGTCAGACACCTCGACAACATGGCGGACGAGTTCGACATTTGAAACATCTTTCAACTCAAACGTTGGAATCACTTCGAATGCCAGAGAAAACTCGAGATCGCCCTTGCCTTCCATGATGGCGGCAACTTCGGCTTCTTCCTGTGGCAATACGATTTCGGGTTGATAGGCCGGCTTCAACTCGCGATCAGCCAAGACTTTCTTGCTCTGGTCATCAATGGTTTTCTGCACCACTTCTGCCATCAGGGCTTTACCATACATCCGCTTCAAATGCGGCAACGGCACTTTGCCGGGGCGGAAACCCTTGATGTTGGCTTTGCCCGATAGCTCATTGAGCCTCCGGTTCAGCTCCACATCGAGCTCATTGGCCTTCACCATAACTTTGAATTCGCGCTTGAGCCCGGAGCTCAGTGTTTCTGTAACCTGCATTATCTCGCTCTTTCTTCATATTCATGGCGCATTTGGTGCGGGCGGAGGGACTTGAACCCCCACGGGTTTCCCCACAGGAACCTAAATCCTGCGTGTCTGCCAATTTCACCACGTCCGCGCGATGCGTTTGTTCGCGGCGGTCTATAGCAGAGGGGTTTGGGGGATGCTAGGGAAGAAAAAAAGGGGCGGCTTTGACGATTAAGCCTTTGATTTTCCCAATTGCCCCAGTGTCGAAAGTGCAATACCGGCTGCCACAACCCCTGCCCCGCCCCATACGCTGATCGGATAACTCTCACCCAAATATGTCACGCCGGTCACGACGCCCACAGCTGCTGCCACATAGCCAATTTGGCTCAGATAGGTGGGGCCGCCGATTTGCTGCAAGCGGAAAAACATGAGGAACATTGTCGTGGAGACGATGATTTGCAAGGCAGCGAGGCCGGGGATGTCCGCCAAGGGTGCCAGATCAATTGACCCGGATGAAATGAAGGCTGCGAGCAGCAGAAGTGGCACGGCTCCGAGATTGGTCAGGCTTGCGAGTTTTCGGGGAGAAGCGCCTCGGGGCCAGGCCATGGTGCGATAGACGTTTCCGCAGCCAAGAAATATCGGAATTAAAAGTGCAATCAAAATCCACCAATCGCTGTTGGTTCTAAAATCGGTGTTGCGTGACACGACGATGACTAGTGCGCCTGCCAGCCCCACCGCTATTCCCAGAACTCCAAGCAGGCTCGGGGGACGGACGCGCAGCATGAGCGAGAGCAGAGCGGTGACGACGGGCGAGAGAGCAAACATAATTGCGGTCAGTCCGCTGCCTATACTGGGGATGACCAAAAATGTAAGAAAGTTTGGCACCACATAAGACAGGAAGCCGGAGATGAACGCGAATTGAGTTGTGTTTGCATTGGTAGCCTCGCGCTCGGTTAGTTTCACGATGACCAGCAGTGCCAGTCCTGCTCCCAGTGAAATCATTGCAGCCCACAAAGCGGGATTTACGTGGGCGGCCATCGCTATTTTTCCGATCGGGAAATTCAGGCCGAGGGTCGCCCCGGTTCCGAGCAGGAGAAGCAAGGGGCGGTTCAACCCAGATACTCCAACAGCTTCTCGGCAGTCAGGCCTCTTGCGCCATGCCGGTTCGCCGCATCTCCATGCAGCCAAACTGCTGCACACGCAGCTTCGAAGGCCGGCATTTTCTGGGCGAGCAAGCCTGTCAAAAGTCCAGCCAAAACGTCACCCGAGCCCGCAGTGGCAAGCGATGACGGGGCGTTGGTGTTGACGGCGGCCCGCCCATCAGGGCTGGCGATGACTGTGTCTGCACCTTTAAAAACGACTATGGCTCCGGATTGTTTCGCTGCCGAAATGGCCTGTTCATACTTTGGCTTCGATAAGGAATCCAACTCTTTGAAGAGGCGCTGGAATTCTCCACCATGCGGCGTCAAGACAACTGGCCTTTCAGGTCGTTCCGCTATCGCAATGAAAAGCTCGCCCGGGTCCGCGGCGAAGGATGTGAGGGCGTCAGCGTCAAGCACCACCGCTGCTCCGCTTGCTAACACGGCCCGCGCTCTCGCGCGGGTTTCTGAACCCATACCTGCGGCGGGGCCGATGCAGACTGCGTTTTTCCGTTTGTCATTGAGAAAACTGCCAAGAGCTATGGCATTGTCAGTTTGGGCCAACATGATTGCTGTGGAGTGTGCGGCTTGAATGAGGAGTTCTGCTTCTCCTCCGGCCAGTGTCACGAGGCCAGCGCCGATTTTCAGGGCAGCATTGGCCGCAAGGCGGGCAGCACCAGTGTTTAATTTTGGGCCCGAAACGATTACGGCATGTCCCTTGCTATATTTGTGGGATGACGGACCAAAGGTGGGGAGGATTGGCTTGGTGTTTTCCCAGAGTTGCGGGCCTATCGCGGCCAGTACACTTTCTGGAATTCCAATATCGGCGACAACAATTTCGCCGCAGAGTTGGCGACCCGGTAAGAGGACATGGGCTGGCTTCTTTCGGAAAAAAGTTATGGTGAGAGTTGCTTTGACGGATGCGCCTCGAGGATAGCCAGTCAAACCATCGAGGCCGGACGGCACATCGATCGATATTACCGGCACGCCAGCGCCATTTATTTTGTTGGCAAGTTCGGCCGGAAAATCGCGAGACAGCCCCGCCCCATAGAGCGCGTCGATAATGAGTTCGGCTTTGCTGATGTCTTCGGAAACCGTGATCGGCCAACCCCATGCCTTGAGGTGGCGTGCAGCGACTTCGCCATCTTTTCCATTGTTGCCGGGACCGCAAAGAACTACCGTTCGTCTTGCGCCATAGCGACGGACAATTTCTTCGGCCACTGC
>JANNXN010000041.1:0-8396 GCA_031409595.1 Rhodobiaceae bacterium | reverse complement strand
CCTTGGTCTGGGATGAGAATTTTGGATCGGGCACCTTGACCGAGAGAACGCAGGTGAGGCCTTCGCGCGCGTCATCGCCGGTGATCGCCACTTTTTCCTTCTTGGCGATGCCGCTGGAGGCGGTATAGGTGTTGATCACGCGGGTGAGCGCGCCGCGAAAACCCGCAAGGTGTGTGCCGCCGTCGCGCTGGGGAATGTTGTTGGTGAAGCACAGCACGTTCTCGTGGTAGCTGTCGTTCCACCAGAGGGAGCATTCAACCGTGAGGCCATCCTTTTCGCCCCGGATCATGATGGGATCCTTGATGGCCGATTGCTTGGTGCGGTCCAGATAGCGGACGAAGGCCTTGATGCCACCTTCGTAAAAGAGCTCCACTTCCTTGGGCTCAACGCCGCGCCGATCGGCGAGCAGGATGCGCACGCCGGAGTTCAAGAAGGCGAGCTCACGCAGGCGATGCTCAATGGTGGCGAAATCAAATTCGGTCCTGGTGAAGGTGGCGGGCGAGGGTTGGAAGGTGACCTCGGTGCCGCGCTTGCCATCGGCGCTTCCCAGGGTTTGCAGGGGGCCATCGGCGTCGCCATGGGTGAAATCAATGCGGTGGATCTTGTTGTCGCGGTAGATGGTGAGCTTGAGCCAGATGGAGAGCGCGTTCACCACCGATACGCCGACGCCATGCAGGCCGCCGGACACCTTGTAGGAATTCTGGTCGAATTTTCCGCCCGCATGAAGCTGGGTCATGATGACTTCGGCGGCGGAGACACCTTCGGATTTGTGAATGTCGGTGGGAATGCCGCGGCCATTGTCAGTGACGGTGCAGGAGCCATCGGCGTTGAGCACCACGGTCACGCGGTCGGCGTAGCCGCCCAGAGCCTCGTCGATGGCGTTGTCCACCACCTCATAAACCATGTGATGGAGCCCCGAGCCATCATCGGTGTCGCCAATATACATGCCGGGGCGTTTCCTGACCGCATCAAGGCCTTTGAGCACCTTGATTGAATCGGCGTCGTAGATTGGCATTGCTGGTTCGTCGTCTGACATCAGGCTCTCTTCATTTCTTTCAGCGTTCCAGCATCCACATGGAAGCGCTGGGCGTGAGCGCCCAGGCCTTCAAACAAATGGCCGTCGGTTCCCGTCATCCAGGCCTGGCTTCCCAGCGCTGCAAGGGCGGCAAAAAGGCCTTCGCGGCGGGACCGGTCCAGATGGGCCGCAACCTCATCCAGCAATAGCACAGGTGCCACTTCCGCCACAGTTTTAACTGCGCGGGCCTGGGCCAAAATCAAGCCTATCAACAGGGCTTTTTGCTCGCCGGTCGAGCAGTTCGCCGCTGGCATGGTCTTAGGCCCGTGGGTCACGCTGAGATCACTTCTATGGGTTCCCCGCAAAGTCCGGTTGGCGGCTCTGTCGGCCACCCGCGAATCAGCCAGCAGTCTACGATATTCATCCTCGGCGCGCACCGCCGGCATGCGGCGCACGAGGTTTTCAATTTCGCCGTCAATGGCGATCAGGGCATGGGGGAAGGCGCTTTCACCCCGGGTCTCGTGAATGTTTTTCTGCAGCGCTTCAATGGCGGTGATGCGCGCTGCCGCGATGGCCACGGCGGCTTCGGCCATGCGGGCCTCCAAGCTTCCCATCCACACCATGTCGGCGCGCATTTCCTGCAGCAGCAGGTTGCGCTCGCGCATGACTTTCTCAAAGACAGCGACGCGGGAGTTGTGTTCGGGATCGAAGGTTGCCACGAGCCTGTCCATGAAGCGGCGGCGATCGCCGGCGGGGCCGGCGAAGAGGCCGTCCATGGCGGGGGTGAGCCAGAGAATGCGCATGTGATCGCCCAAAGCGCCTGAACTTTTCTGCAGGTGGCCATCGATCAACACGACGCGGCCCGGCGTTCCCGCTTCATTGGCCGCAGCGCTCCAGCCGGTGCCGAGCTTGACATCGTGAAAGGGTGTGGCCACTTCGGCGGCGATGGCCCAAGAGTTCGCGGCGGCGATATGGGCCAGTTCATCGAAGCTGGCGCCCCGGAGGCCGCGGCCTGGAGCAAGCAGCGACAGGGCCTCCAGCAGATTGGTTTTGCCTGCCCCATTGGGGCCGGAGAGGGCCACGAGGCGCGCCGACACATCCAGCCGGAGGCCGGAGTAATTTCTGAAATTGGTGAGTGTCAAACGGGTTAATGCAAGCCTGGTCACAGCGGACTGTTTTTACACCCGCATGGGCATCAAGACATAGAGGGCCTGCGCGTCGGAAGGATCGCGCACGATGGTGGGAGATCCAGCGTCCGCCAGATGGAAGGTGATGTGATCGGACTTCACCTGGCCCGCCACATCCAGCAGATAGCGGGCATTGAAGCCGATATCGATGGGATCGTGGGCGTAGTCCACGGGCATTTCCTCTTCGGCGGAACCGGAATCCGGATTGTTCACCGTCAGCGTGAGGCGGCCCGACGCGATGTTGAGCTTGACCGCCCTGCCCTTTTCATTGGAGATTGTCGATACACGGTCAACGGCGGCGGAGAAGGCCCGGGTGTCGACATCCAGCACCTTGTCGTTGTTGCGGGGAATGACGCGCTCATAATCCGGGAAGGTGCCATCGATCAGTTTTGAGGTGAGCACCAGATGGCCAACGGAAAAGCGGATTTTGGATGAGGACAGGGCGATTTCAACTTCACCCTCTTCACCTTCAATAAGCTTTACAACGTCCAAAACAGTTTTGCGCGGAACGATGATGCCGGGCATGGACTTGGCGCCGGAGGGCAAGGAGACTTGCGCCTGGGCCAAGCGATGGCCATCGGTTGCGACGGCGCGGAGCAAATCGCCAGCCTTCACTTCATGCAAGTAAATGCCGTTCAAGTAGTAGCGGGTTTCCTCGGTTGAAATGGCAAAGCGGGTTTTTTCAATCAGGCCTTTGAGTTCCTCAACGGACAGCGAAAATGTGTTGGTCATGTCGCCTGAGGCCAGGTCCGGGAAATCTTCGGGTGGCAGGGCCTGGAGCGCAAAACGGGATTTTCCCGCGATGACCGACACGCGGTTGCCGTCGCCTGCCTGATCCAGTTCAAGCTGGGCGCCCTCCGGCAGCTTCCTTACAATATCGTAAAGCATGTGGGCGGGAACTGTGGCGGCACCTTCGCGGGCAACGTCTGCGCCAACGGTTTCGACGATTTCAATATCGAGGTCAGTTGCCGTCAGGCGCAGGTGGGCGCCGGTGGCTTTCAGGAGGACGTTGGATAATATCGGAATGGTGTTGCGGCGTTCGACAACACTCTGCACGTGATTGAGCGCTTTGAGAAAAGAAGTCCGTTCAATCGTCACACGCATAAGCCGTAAATCCCTGTCATTAAAAACCGCCCCTAGCCGGGCCGTAGACAATGGCCTGAAAGGGAGCGGCGTTCAAGACATACTGCCGATTTTATTGCTGTTCGACCAGCCTTATCAACAGGGCCACTTCCTTGGCCAAACGATCATCCGTCTTGATCTGGTCATCAATCTTGCGGACTGCGTGCAGCACGGTGGAATGGTCACGCCCGCCGAAGCGGCGGCCGATTTCCGGCAATGACCGCGAGGTCATTTTCTTGGCCAGATACATGCCGACCTGGCGCGGCACCACGATGGAACGGGCGCGACGGGGCGACAACAGATCGGTTCTTGCCACGTTGAAATGGCGGCCAACGATTTTGAGAATATCGTCAATCTTGATGCGGCATTGATCAGGGTTGGCCGACATATCGCGCAGCACCATGGAGGCGAGATCGAGCGTGATCGGAGCCTTGTTGAATTGTTGATAGGCAACAACACGGTTCAATGCGCCTTCCAGTTCACGGCCGCCGCCAGTTATGCGATTGGCCACAAATTCCAGCACGTCATCGGGGATCACGATTGAGCTATCGCGATGGTTCATGACGACATAGCGGCTCAAGACGATTTTGCGGCGGAGCTCCAGATCAGGCATTTCAATGTCGATCACCAGCCCGCCCATGAGCCGGGAGCGCATGCGCTGGTCAATTGTATCAAGTTGGGATGGCGGCACATCGGCTGCAACGATGACCTGGCGTCTTGAATCGACCAGCGAGTTGAAGGTGTGGCAGAATTCCTGCTGCATGGTTTTGCCCTGCAGGAACTGGAAATCATCAATCAACAAGACGTCAACCGATTGGAACTGGTCCTTGAAGGAAATTGTATCACGCTGGCGAAGCGCCTGGATGAAGCTGTACATGAAGCGCTCAGCGGTGAGGAACAGCACTTTGCGGTCAGGATGGGTTTCGCGGATGCGGTGCGCCACGGCATTCAGCAGATGGGTTTTGCCGAGACCCGAGGCTGCGTGAATGAAGAGTGGATTGAATGTGACCGGAGCGCCTGACGATGCATCGGCGACGCGGCAAGCGGCCGCATAGGCCAACTGGTTGGAGGTTCCGACAACGAAGCTGTCAAAGGTCTGGGATGAATCGAGTGGCGCGTTGCGCTCACCTTGCACCAGAAAATTTGTGTTTGTGGTCGTGGTGCTGCGCTGATCCTCATTGTTGCTATTGCGCTGGGGTTCAACCTGGCGTTCTACAGCTTCGGTGGTGCGCTGCGGCGCCAACTGGCCCCGTACGCGCACCAGAACTGAATCCAGCTGGCCGAATTCTGCTTCGGCTATTTTCTGCAGCTTGGTGACATAATGGTTCTCGATCCAGCTTTTCAGAAAGCGGGTCGGCACTGATACAATCAGTCTCAGATTGCTATGGTCTTCCGCATCCATGCGGCCAAACCAACTGGTAAAAAGATCATCCCCCAATTCAGCCCGCAGACGTTGGGCTACGCGTTGCCATTTTTGTTTTAGATCTACAATTGCCAGTTCAGTCATTTGTAATTCCGCACTCTCTTGTTGAGCAGATTTCTGTTTCAATTTGGTTGCGGTCATGTTTGCTCCAGACACAGATTCTCGAAGCTGCTAAATCCATAGGACAAAACAACTTCCATTAAACCCAACGCCGTCACTTACACTTTGGAAAAACTCGCCGCCCCAAACGCCTAATCACCCTGTCATTTCACCCCGTAGCCTCACGGAACCAAATGTTATTCACTTCGCCTTCTCGCAGTTCAAACTCTGCTTTTTCCTTTGTGGCTACTGGAGCCATGGGGGGAACCTACAAAAGCCAAGTGTCACACTGCAAGATGAATCCATTAACAATCTGTACACGGAGCAAGCTTGTTCTGTCGAAGTTTGATGATATTTTTATTTGAGAATGGCTAACTCCATGAAGTAACTTTATGATTCACTCCAGCATGCAGCGCGTTCATATAACCCTCTGCGCCGCAACATAAAAAAATTGTTATGTCAAATTTGGTTCCAAGTGGAGACTTTCGCGACTGTTTCAGCAGTATTCGAATAAGATATTGAATTGCCTAAATTAAATATGGCAGATACGATCAGTCAGCGGACAAACAAAAACGCGCCGGAGTCTGCCTCGGCGCGTTTTCAAAAATAGATGTGGATAATTATTAGGCTTTGAGCGCCCGAATGCGACTGGTGAGGCGCGAAACCTTGCGCGAAGCGGTGTTCTTGTGGAACACGCCCTTCTGGGCGCCACGCATCAGCTCTGGTTCTGCGGCCTTCATGGCGACAACGGCTGCGGCCTGATCGCCTGCGCTAATTGCTTCTTCCACTTTACGCAGAGAGCTGCGAACGCGGCTTACCCGGTTCTTGTTTACAGTAGCGCGGCGCGCTGAAACGCGCGTTGCCTTCTTTGCCGACTTCGTATTGGCCATTTAGATTTCCTGATCACTATAGGTGTGGAGTTGGCGGCTTATATCCATGCGGAGACCTCACGTCAATTGGCGTGTGGACAAGGGTTGGCAGCAACGCTTAATAATATGAGAAGTCAGGCCCAACAACCTCTGACAAGCCTGACTATGCGCATAATAGTACAACCAGAACAATCATTTAGTAGGAAATTCATGTATAGCGAAACGCGGCCTTGGGGATCATTTCATGTGCTCGACGAGGGGCAAGGGTTTAAGGTTAAGCGCATTGTGGTCTCGCCCGGAGGCAGGCTTTCGCTGCAAAGCCACAAGCACCGGGGAGAACATTGGACGGTTGTGACGGGTGTTGCCACAGTGACGGTTGGCGAGACCGTGGTGGAACTGGGGCGCGCGCAATCCATTGACATCGCACAAGGCGAGAAGCACCGGCTGGAAAATTTCCATGACGGCGAAGTGGAAGTTATTGAAGTGCAGTTTGGTGATTATCTGGGCGAAGATGACATCATTCGCTATGACGACGTATATAAGAGACCATGAGGCCCCACATCGGCATTGATCTTGGCGGCACGAAGATTGATGCCATCGCACTCTCAGCGGCTGGCGACACAGTTTTCGAAAACCGCATTGCAACACCCAAGTCTTATGACGGGATTGTATCTGCCATTCGCGACCTGGTTCAAGCGGCAGGCGATGGCACGGTTGGGATTGGCGCACCTGGTTCGCTGTCTCGCAAGACAGGCCTATGGCGCAATGCCAATATTCTGGTGTGCAATGGCCGGCCTTTCAAGGCTGATCTGGAAACGGCCATCGGCAGGTCCATTGCCATGGACAATGATGCAAATTGTTTTGCGTTGTCGGAAGCCATTGATGGCGCGGGCCAGGGCTATTCAGTGGTGGCATTCTTTACGATTGGAACAGCCCTTGGCGGCGGTCTGGTAATTGATGGCAAAGTGGTTGTGGGGGCAAACAGTGAGGCTGGCGAATTTGGCCATACAGCTTTGCCCTGGCCCAATGACAGCGAGTGGCCGTTGTTGCCGTGCTTTTGCGGGAAGAAGGGATGCGCTGAGCAATATGTTTCGGGCACGGGATTGGCGAGAGATCATTTGAAGGTTACTGGCGAGGATATTTCGGGGAAAGAAATTGTTGCGCGGGCACGGGGCGGAAACGCCGGGGCACTGGCTTCGCTTGCAAGGCTGCAGGACCGCTTCGCGCGCGTGGCCGCCAACATCGCCTGCGTGGTGGATCCTGATGTGTTTGTGATCGGCGGGGGTTTAAGCGAATTGCCGGAACTGGTCGAAGAGATGCCACCGTTGATTTCACGCTACAGTTTTTCAGGCACGGCGGAAGCGAAGGTTGTGCGGGCCCGGCATGGGGAAAAGAGCGGAGTTCGCGGCGCGGCAAGGTTGTGGGGGTGAAGTGAAGGGCCATTATCCGGGCTGAACAGCCAATCAAACGCACTGTCTGGACGGCACCCCATAATTGAGACACCGTAATTCTAAAACATAGGTGACGTGGTCATTTTTTAGGCGATTTGTGCTGACGCTGCAATTTCACAGTTTGGCTTGACACTTAAGAAAAGTGTGTATAAATACACACATGAATAGTCGCAAGATTATCAAGGCTTTGGAAGATGACGGTTGGTTTCTGGTGGCCCAAAAGGGCAGCCATCGCCAATACAAGCACCCAACCAAAGCTGGGCGCGTAACCGTGCCCCATCCAAAAATTGATACGCCAATCGGCACCCTGCGTTCCATTGAAAAACAAGCTCAGCTCAAATTGAGGTAAGTCACATGGCAGAATATATCGCACTCATTCACAAGGAACCGGACACTGGCTTTGGCGTAAGCTTTCCGGATTTTCCCGGAGCGATCACCGTGGCCGCAACGCTTGAGGATTTGCGTTCGCAAGCCGAAGAAGCTCTCGCACTTCACATCGAAGGAATGCAGGAAGATGGTGATGAAATTCCGGGTCCGTCACCTTTGGATTTAATTGCGATGAGCGATGACTATAAAGACGCAGCGGCAGTGCTTGTGATCAAGGCGCCTGAAACAGCCTCCCCATCCGTTCGCATCAACGTAACAATTCCAGACCAAATGCTAAAACGCATCGACCGCTACGCCGCCAAACAAGGGCTAACCCGATCAGGATTTTTGGTGCAGGCCGCGAAAAAGGAAATGGAAGCGCAGTAATTAATTCGGGGCACCGGAATTCCCCAGATCAATCATGTCTGGGGAACCTTATCAATTTCCCCTGGACCCACGCCAAGTAGGTTTCAAAAGTTCGCAGTAAACCAATGGCTATTACGCCAAATCCCAACGGCGGCCAGAATAGACATGCGATCGTTCTAAACATGCCCCGCGCAGCACGAGAGTCACTCGGCACCACCCATTCATCAAAAATCATAAGATAGAAAAGAAGCGCCGGCAGGAGCGGGAAAACAATCAAGTTTGAAAGTGTCGCATAGCTAGAGCGGATTGATTTCATACGGAATCACCTCCACTCACCTCGTCATTCCCGCGAAGGCGGGAAGGTGGATTCACATTCGAAGTGCAACGGTTTGAGGTGAGATAGGAATAGCTCTGCCGGGGTTTTGAAGGCAAGGCATTTTCTGGGAGTGTTGTTGAGGTGGTTTGCGAGGTGTTGCAGATCTTCGTTTGTAAAGCTGT
>JANNXN010000040.1:0-7788 GCA_031409595.1 Rhodobiaceae bacterium | reverse complement strand
ATGGTGCGCCCTACGGGAGTCGAACCCGTCTTTACAACGTGAAAGGCTGTCGTCCTAACCGATAGACGAAGGGCGCGGTGAGCGGGTCTATAAAGGGCTTCGCCGGGTCTGGCAAGCCTTACGAAATGCGGGCTATATCCTCGATTTGGATTGATGGAACGCGCTTTGCACCCCACTCGTCGATGGTCAAACGGCCAGCTATATGAAGCGGCAGTTTGCGTTCGGTCAACAGCAGTTCTCCCATTTCGGTTCCCATGGCGCGGAAGGCTATGGCCTTGATTCTGGCGCCGTCGGCCGAGGCCAATGTACAGCGGATGTGATCGCTGCCGGCGGGATCGGCGTAAATCACGCGGTGCGCCGGGAAGGCAAACATGGGAGATGGGTGGGCCGAGCCATAGGGGCCTGCCTGCTCCAGCAACTCGATGAGTTCCAGTGTGGCGCCGGAGGCTGAAAGGGCGCCATCGACGGGCAGCACATTTTCGGCGGCGCCTGAGACGGAGCCGGCCAGTTTCTCCTCCATGAAACTCCTGAAATCGGCGAGCCTGGATATTTCCACAGTGAGGCCTGCCGCCATGGCATGGCCGCCGCCTTTGACGATAACGCCTGCATCAAATGCGGCGCGGATGGCAGAGCCTATATCCACCCCTGTTATGGAACGGCCCGAACCGCTGGCCATGCCGGTTTGGGGATTGCAGGCGAGCACGAAGCTGGGCAGTTGATAGCGCTCCTTCAGGCGGGCGGCGGCGAGGCCCACGACGCCGGGATGCCATCCCTCGCTCGCCACGACGATGACGGAACCGCGCCGCTCTTTTCCGAGCGAAGCCTCGGCCTGGATTGCGGCGGCATCGACGACGCGAAGCTCGATTGCCTGGCGCTGGCGATTGAGCAGCTCAAGTTCCTGAGCCAGTTGATTGGCCCGGCCCTTGTCGCGCGTTATGAGCAGTTCGAGCGCCATGTCTGCATGGCCCACGCGGCCCGCCGCATTCAGCCTGGGGCCCAGCACAAATCCCAATGCATAAACATCGGGGCTTCTTTTGAGGCGGGCAATATCGGCCAACATCGCAAGGCCCAGATTTTCGCGGCGCGACATGATCTTGATGCCCTGGGTCACATAGGCGCGGTTCAAACCTTTGAGCGGCACCACATCGCAGACAGTTGCAAGGGCCACAAGCTCCAGCCACTGCAGCATATTGGGTTCGGGCTGCACCTCCGAATACCACCCAAGGGCGCGCAGCATTTTATTCACTGTCGCAATGAGGATCATCACAACGCCAGCGGCACAGAGATAGCCAACACCCGATACATCATCTTGCCGGTTTGGATTGATCACGGCATAGGCTTCGGGGAGAATTTCGCCCGCCTGATGATGGTCAACAATGATGGTCGTAAATCCAAGCTCTGCCGCGTGGGCCAGTGGATCATGAGCCAGCACGCCACAATCCAGCGTGAGCAGCAGTTCGCAGCCCTCCCCGCGCAAAAGTTTCACCGCATGTTCGCTGGGTCCATAACCTTCGGTCAAACGATCGGGCACATGCACAATGGCATCAGTGCCGACAGCGCGGAGAAACAGCTTGAAGATGGCGGCGGAAGAAACGCCATCCACATCATAATCCGAGATGATGCCAATGGGCGTTTTCGCCATAATGGCTTTGGCCAGATATGCAGCGCCCTTTTCCATGTCCTTCAGTGCCGAGGGTTGCGGCATCAGGGTTCTGATTGTCGGGTTCAGGAAAGCTTCCGCCTCATCAAGTGCCACACCGCGGGCCGCCATGACGCGGCCGAGAATTTCAGGCAATTCGTGGCGCTGGGAAATGGCTTCCGCAAGACGCTCATCCTGCAACCGTGCAACCCAGCGCCTGCCGCTTGCTGAGCGATCAACGTCGAGGAAGTTTCTCAGGTTCACAGGCGCTCGATGCGGATGAGGCGGGGTTTGCTGGCGACGTGGCCATCCTGTTCGATTTTGGCAACAGCGGCGCGGATTGAAGTTTCCAGCGTGTCGTGGGTGATGAGAATGAAGGTTGCGGTTTCCCGCCGCAAGTCCTTGGCAGGCTTGCCGCGCTGCACGATGCTTTCGATGGAAATTTTCTGGTCGGCGAGAACGCGCGCAATGGCTGCAACGGCGCCCGGCCTGTCAACCAGCTCAAGTGCCACATAGTAGCCGCCTTCATGCGCCTTCTTGGGAGCTTGTTTATAGGGCTTGAGTTTCGCTGCCGGAATTCCAAAGGCAGGGCGCATGTTGCCACGCGCAATGTCAACAATGTCAGACAGCACCGCAGAAGCGGTTGGGTGAGCGCCGGCCCCCCTGCCCTCCAGCATCAGATCACCGACGAAATCACCTTTTACCACCACCGCATTGAAAACGCCGTCCGTATCCGAAACCGGCGAACCCTTGGGAACCAGCGTTGGGTGCACGCGCTGCTCAACGCCCTCCGCATGCAAAACCGCGACACCCAGGAGTTTGATCTTGTAGCCCATTTCGCTGGCGTTGCGGATGTCGTCAAGGGTGATGGCTTCGATACCTTCAATCTCGATGGCCTTCAGATTTACTTCTGTGCCAAACGCCAGTGAAGTCACCACCGCCAGTTTATGGGCCGTGTCAAAACCGCCAATATCAAACGTGGGGTCAGCCTCTGCATACCCCAGGTCCTGCGCTTCCTTCAAAACGGCGGTAAAGCTCCGGCCTTCATTTCCCATCTTGGTGAGAATGTAGTTGCAGGTGCCATTCATGATGCCGAACAGCTTGGTCACACGGTTGCCAACCAGCCCTTCGCGGAGCGCCTTGATAATGGGAATGCCGCCCGCCACGGAAGCCTCGAAACCGAGGGCAACGCCTTTGGCCTCAGCGGCGCGGGCAAGAGATGCGCCGTGATAGGCAAGCAGCGCCTTGTTGGCGGTGATCACGTGCTTGCCGACAGCAATTGCCGCTTCAACCGCAGATTTTGCCGGATCGCCTTCGCCCCCCATCAGCTCCACGAACACATCAATGTCGGGCGACTTGGCAAGGCTTACGGCATCATCGAACCATTTCATCCGGGATAGATCGTGCCCCCGGTTCTTGGCCTTGTCGCGGGCGGAAACGGCGGTAACTTGAATGGCAAGACCTGCCCTGTCAGCCAGAAGTGCGCCGTGTTTCTGGATAATATCCAACACGCCAACCCCCACGTTGCCGAGACCTGCGATGCCGATGCGGAGTGTGTTGCCCATATGAACTCTCTGGTTAACCAATCGCCGTCTTATGGCCGCGCCGTCGGGATTTTGCAAGAAAGGGCGGATTCAGGCGGTCGGCCTAAGCCTGGTTTTCAGCAACGACAAATTGAATCAGGCGTTGGAGTTGCGGTTGGAAGGGGTATGCTGATTGCGACTATCCTTACCACTCCAGGCTTGTCCTCCCCGCACTTGTTGCGGGGCCCCATGGAGCAGCAGATACCGATGTTGGATAAGCAATGCCCTGATCTCATGTAATTTCGGCCACCAAATCCTTTGTCTCCACACTGTCACCAGTTTTGACATGAACAGCGGTGAGTTTACCCGCACGCTCAGCCACGACCGAAGCCTGCATTTTCATGGCTTCGAGTTGCAGAATGATGTCGCCCTTCGTCAGCAAGTCTCCCACTTTAGCCGTAATTCCGACGACAAGGCCCGGCATGGGGGCTCCGATATGAGCGGGGTTTCCGTCCTGGATCTTGGGACGCACCGCAACCTTGGCTTTGGCACTGCGATTGGGAACACGAATTTCGCGGGGTTGGCCATTGAGTTCAAAAAAGGCCTTTACATCGCCGGTGTCAGACGTGGCGCCCACCGTCTGCAACACGATTTCAAGACGCTTGCCGGGGTCAATTTCCGCGGTGATCTGCTCGCCGGGCTCCATGCCGAAGAAGAATGTTTGGGTTGGCAGGGTGCGCACCGGACCATAAAGGCGGTGACGGGCGCGGTAATCCATGAAGACCTTTGGATACATAAGATATCCATTCAGGTCCTCGTCATCAATCGTCTCGTCTTCATTGTCCTCGATGCCAACTTTCAAATCAGCCTTGAGTTTAGTGCGCGTGGCTTCCAAATCTACCGCTTGAAGATTGGCGGCAGGGCGGTGGGTGATCGCAGGCTCACCCTTTAAAACTTTTGCGGCAATAGCCGGTGGCCAGCCGCCATCCGGTTGGCCGAGATTGCCTTTCAACATATCGACAACGGAATCAGGGAATGCCACATCAATCGACGGGTCTTCGACCTGGGCCCGGGTTAATTTCTGTGACACCATCATCAGGGCCATATCGCCCACCACTTTTGACGACGGTGTGACTTTGACGATATCACCAAATATCATGTTGGCATCGGCATAGGCTTGGGCCACTTCTGACCAGCGGTCTTCCAGGCCGAGGCTGCGGGCTTGCGCCTTCAGGTTGGTGAACTGGCCGCCGGGCATTTCGTGGAGATAGACATCTGAGGCCGGAGCAGGCAGCCCGCTTTCAAACGCCGCATATTGGACCCGCACATGTTCCCAATAATCGGAAATTTCGCGAATGAAGTTGATATCCAGGCCAGTGTCGCGTTCGGTGTGGCGCAGGGCTTCAACAATGGAGCCGAGACAGGGCTGTGAGGTGCCACCCGAAAACGCATCCATGGCCGCGTCAACGGCGTCTACACCTGCATCACAGGCGGCCAGCACAGTGGCCCCGGCAATGCCAGACGTGTCATGGGTGTGGAAGTGAATGGGAAGTCCCACTTCATCTTTGAGCGTTTTGATCAGCACCCGCGCGGCGGCGGGCTTCAGCAGCCCTGCCATGTCCTTCAGGCCGAGGATATGCGCTCCGGCGCTTTGCAGCTGTTTCGCCTTGCTCACATAGTAGTTGAGATCATATTTGGCACGCGCCGGATCGAGAATGTCTCCGGTATAGCACACTGTTCCTTCACAGATTCTGCCTGCTTCCACCACAGCATCCATGGCCACACGCATGTTCTCCACCCAATTCAGTGAGTCAAACACGCGGAACACGTCGATGCCGGTTTTGGCGGCCTGGGTCACAAATGAGCGCACCACATTGTCAGGGTAAGTCGTGTAGCCAACACCATTGGCCCCGCGCAGCAGCATTTGCAGCAGGTGGTTGGGCATCAATTGGCGCAGGTCACGCAAGCGTTGCCACGGGCATTCCTGCAAGAACCGGTAAGCAACATCGAACGTCGCCCCACCCCAGCATTCAACCGAGAACAGCTGCGGCAGGTTTGCATTGTAGGCCGGAGCCACCCGCAGCATGTCAATGGAGCGCATTCTTGTGGCGAGAAGGCTTTGATGGCCATCGCGCATGGTCGTGTCGGTGACGAGAACCCGGGTTTGCCGCGCTATCCAATCCGCGATGGACCCCGGTCCATCACGCAACAACATCTGCCGCAAGCCGTCCTGTGGCGCTGAATGCGGCTCAGGCGCGCGCAATGCGGTGAGGCGTTGTGGCGGCTTCTTTCGCCCCACAGTTTCCGGATGGCCATTCACCGTGATGTCGGCGATATAGGTCAATATCTTGGTTGCCCGGTCGCGGTATTTCTTGAACACAAACAGTTCGGGCGTGGTGTCAATAAACTTGGTGGTGCAGGTATCATTGAGAAAGGTCGGATGCTTCAGCAGGTTTTCGACAAAGGCAATGTTGGTGGAAACGCCCCTGATGCGGAACTCGCGCAAAGCGCGGTCAAGCCTGGCGATTGCCTTCTGCGGGGTTTGCGCCGAGGCAATGACCTTGACCAGCAGCGAGTCATAATGGCGGGTGACCACACCACCCGCATAGGCCGTGCCACCATCCAAACGAATGCCCGCGCCCGTGGCGGTGCGATAGGCGCTCAAGCGGCCGTAGTCGGGGATGAAGTTGTTCTGCGGATCTTCCGTGGTAATGCGGCACTGAATGGCGTGGCCCCGCAGCTTGACCTCAGCTTGTGACGCTGCCCCTGTGGCTTCAGACAGCGTGGCGCCCTCGGCAATCTGGATTTGCGCCTGAACAATATCAATGCCTGTCACCTCTTCGGTGACGGTGTGCTCCACCTGCACACGCGGATTGACTTCAATGAAGTAGAATTGACCTGAATCAATATCCATCAGGAACTCAACAGTGCCCGCACACTCATAATTGACGTGCGCGCAGATGCGACGGCCGAGTTCACAAATCTCCTGGCGTTGCGCCTCAGTCAGATAAGGCGCTGGTGCCCGCTCCACCACTTTCTGGTTGCGCCGCTGCACCGTGCAGTCACGTTCAAACAGATGATAGATATGGCCGTGTTTATCACCAAGAATTTGCACTTCCACATGCCTGGCCCGAAGGATCATCTTCTCAAGATAACCCTCGCCGTTTCCAAACGCGGCTTCTGCCTCACGCCGCCCTTCCCGCACTTTGTCGGCAAGATCATCCGGCCCGTTCACCGCCCGCATCCCGCGCCCACCGCCGCCCCATGAGGCTTTGAGCATGAGGGGAAAGCCAACTGCCGCCGCCTGTTTTTGGATGAGATCAAAATCATCGCCCAGCACTTCGGTGGCCGGAATAACCGGAACCCCGGCTGCCACTGCCACAAGCCGCGCACTCGCCTTGTCGCCCAGCGCGCGCATCGTCTCAGCTTTAGGGCCGATGAAGACAATGCCAGCCCGATCACAGGCTTCCACAAAATCCGGATTTTCCGACAGCAATCCATACCCCGGATGGATCGCATCGGCACCCGACATTTTGGCCACACGAATGATTTCCATAATGTTGAGATAGGCCCCTACGGGCGTCATGCCCTCGCCAACTTGATAGGCCTCATCCGCCTTGAACCGGTGCAGCGAAAGCTTATCCTCTTCCGCATAAACCGCAATCGTTCGCTTGCCCAGCTCAGTGGCGGCGCGCATCACGCGGATCGCGATTTCGCCGCGGTTGGCAACCAGGATTTTCGAAAAATTCATGTCCATTCCCCAAAATAAACTCAGATCAGGCCATGGCCCGAAAACCGGCGGGTTTGATGACGCGGAAATTGTCGGTGACAGCGTCACGGAAGCCGGGCGTTGCGCCGTGTTTCCGGATAATATCCAACACGCCAACCCCCACGTTGCCGAGACCTGCGATGCGGAGTGTGTTGCCCATATGAACTCTCTGGTTAACCAATCGCCGTCTTATGGCCGCGCCGCCCGGATTTTGCAAGAAAGGGCGGATTGGATGCGCGGTGAAGTTGGATGGAACCACCAAAAAGTTTCCCTCCCCCTTGTGGGGAGGGATTAAGGGTGGGGGTCGCTCCGAACCCGCCGCGTGTTGTTTGAACCTTTATTTTCACCACTGCCCGACCCCCACCCCGGCCCTCCCCACAAGGGGGAGGGAGACTCTGGGTCAATCAAATGTCATTCCGGGAATTACGGTGACACTCCACTCTATTGACATCCCCGCGCATTTCAGCCAATGCTCCCCGCCATGGCCAGGCTTGCCCGTGTCGTCATTCCCAACCTGCCCCACCATGTCACCCAGCGCGGCAATGGGCGGGCCCGCGTGTTTTTCTCCGATGATGACTGCGCCTGCTATCTCATCCTGCTGAAATCGGCCTGCGCGGCGGCGCATGTGCGCTGTCTGGGGTATGTGCTGATGCCCAATCATGTGCATCTCATTCTTGTGCCGCGCGATGCTGATGGGCTGCGCAAGGCCATGTCATCGGTGCACCGCGCCTATGCTGGCCGCATCAACGCGCGCCGCAGGAAGACCGGGCATTTCTGGCAGGGCCGTTTTGGCTGTGTGGCCATGGACAATGATCATGCCCTGGTGGCACTCCGCTATGTGCTGATGAACCCTGTGC
>JANNXN010000039.1:0-63441 GCA_031409595.1 Rhodobiaceae bacterium | reverse complement strand
GCCCTGTTTCCAGCACCACGGCCTGTGGTTGAACCGCCGCCGCCGCCCGATGGACTTGTGGGCGCCCAACGTCTCACCCGCAGGTTACAGGCCCTCAAGCTGGCACTCGATGATCTGCCGCGCCAGGCCAGGCGTCTCGCCCGCTGGCGGGTGAGGCGGGACAACATGCCAAGCCCCATGTTCAGGTCGCCGCTGCGGCCCGGCCATCCGCCGGGCTACCGCCGGAAGCCCATGCACGAGGTCGATGAAGTCCTCATCGCATGCCACGGGCTTGCCTGGGATGCGCTGAAGCCCGACACAAGCTGAAGCATAAACCTTCCCTTCTGCCCCCGGAAACGAAGCTGGACAACACGGGATGACCGACGTATAGACGCCCTCGTTGGCCCTGCTTCACGCGGGGCCATACGTCCTTTTCGGGACGGGCGCATAGCTCAGGTGGTAGAGCAGCTGACTCTTAATCAGCGGGTCGTAGGTTCGAGTCCTACTGCGCCCACCAAGGACACAAAGAGTGTAACAATTGCCCAGATTTTCCCTTGTCATCTTTGATTGTGATGGTGTGCTGGTTGATAGCGAGTATCTGAGCGCCCAGGTTTTGGTTGAAACATTTGCGGACGTTGGCGTTGTGATAGACGAGCAGTTTGTTTTTGAGAATTTCCTCGGGCACAGTTTTTCGGAAGTTGCTGCCCACTACGCCAAATTGCATGGCAGCCGGGTTCCTGAAACATTCGAGGCCGATTATCGCGCCCGGCTCCTGGGCAAGTTCAGCACTGATCTGGAACCCATGCCATTTATCAAGAATGCCTTGGATGATCTCGCCATTGCCTATTGCCTGGCGACCGGCAGCAGCCTGGCGCGGGTTACCCATTCATTGGACGTTGCAGGATTGGCCACGCGGTTTCGTGACCGGGTGTTCACCACGGCCATGGTGGACAGGGGAAAACCGGCGCCGGATATATTTCTGCATACGGCCAAAGCCATGGGTGTGGCGCCCGGGGAATGCCTGGTTGTTGAGGACAGCGCCACGGGAATAGCCGCCGCCCGTGCGGCCGGAATGACAGTCTGGCAGTTTACTGGCGGCAGCCATTTCCGGCACGGCTATAACCATATTGCGTCAACTGATTTGGTGGATCGCAGATTTGATCGTATGGATAGTTTTTTTGAGGCTGCCCCGGATCTCAGGGGCCGCCCCTAACGCAGGGACGTTGATGCCACGATGGTGCGAAATATTGAACAGGAAACCAGCAGGCTTGATGATGCCGCGCGCGCCGGCTGGCTCTATTACATAGCGGGCAACACGCAGGACGAAATCGCCAGAAAGCTTGGCGTGTCCAGGCAAACCGCGCAGCGTCTTGTCTCGCTTTCGATCAGCGAAAAGCTGATCAAGGTGCGCCTTGATCACCCCATAGCCAATTGCCTGCAGCTTTCCGAGCGCTTGAAGGAAAAATTTCAAGTCGAGTATTGTGAAATTGTTCCGAGTGATCCTGAATCGCCGATGGTGGCGCTGGGAGTGGCGCAGACTGCCGCAGCGGAGTTGGAGCGCTATCTGATATCGCAACATCCCGTCATCATAGCGATGGGAACTGGCCGCATGTTGCGGGCCATGGCGGATCAGCTGACACCGATGGACTGTCCGCAGCACAAGATTGTTTCGCTGGTGGGCAATATTGCATCTGATGGTTCGGCTTCGCTTTATGACGTGGTAAGCCGCGTTGCCGATGTGGTGAAGGCTCCGCATTATCCAATGCCGCTTCCGGTTATTGCGACGACAGTTCAGGACAAGGCGTTGTTGCTGGGGCAGAAGCCCGTGCGAAATGTGGTTGAGCTGGCAAAGCAGGCGGATGTGAACTTCGTCGGGGTTGGAACTATTGGAGATGATGCAGCCTTGGTGCGTGATGGATTTGTGAAGCCTGACGAAATGCGCGCTCTGGTGAACGCGGGAGCCGCTGGTGAAATTGTTGGCTGGGCCTATGATGACGAGGGTCAACTCATCGATGGTTTAACCAATGACCGGGTTGTGAGCGTTCCTTTGGATCAGCCCGCAAAGCGGCGCGTCATTGGTGTGGCAATGACGCCTGCAAGGTTGCGCGCTGTAAAGGGAGCGCTTGCCGGCAAGTTGATCAATGGACTCATTACCAATGAAGAGATGGCGGGGCTGCTTCTTAAATAATTGGTGCGGCGCAGCATGGATTTTCGCTTGACTTTCAAACAGCGCTGAATGAATATATGCCCGCTTAGTTGGCAAAAGCTCAAAATGCATTTGGGAGGAATTTAATGAAACGCGTCTACACCGGCGTTCTTGGCGCCATGATGCTTGCTGCACTTGCGTCAACCGCACTTGCGGAAACAAAACTGACAATCGCAACCGTGAACAACGGCGACATGATCCGCATGCAGGGTCTGACCGACGATTTCACCAAGGACAATCCAGACATCACACTTGAATGGGTCACTCTTGAAGAAAACGTGCTGCGCGAAAAAGTGACGACGGACATCGCCGCAAAAGGCGGCCAGTTCGACGTTCTCACCATCGGCACCTATGAAGTTCCGATCTGGGGCAAAAAGGGCTGGCTGGTTCCATTGACTGGCGTTGATGATCCCGCAGATTTGCTGCCGGCCATGTCGGGCGGTCTTTCCGTTGATGGCAAACTAATGGCCGCGCCGTTTTATGGCGAGAGCTCAATGGTCATGTACCGCACAGACCTGATGGAAAAAGCTGGCCTCAAAATGCCAGACGCTCCGACTTGGGAATTCATCGGCCAGGCCGCCCGTGCCATGACCGACAAGGCTGCTGAAACCTATGGCGTATGCCTTCGTGGCAAGGCTGGCTGGGGTGAAAACATGGCCTTCCTGACCGCCATGTCGAATTCCTTCGGCGCACGCTGGTTTGACGAGAACTGGAAGCCCCAGTTCGACCAACCAGAATGGAAAGCCACACTGGATTTCTATCTCAGCCTGATGGCTGACGCCGGGCCTCCAGGCGCATCGTCCAACGGCTTCAACGAAAATCTGGCGCTGTTCAATTCGGGCAAATGCGGCATGTGGATTGATGCCACGGTTGCGGCTTCCTTCGTAACCAACCCGAAGGATTCCAAGGTTGCTGACAAGGTGGGCTTTGCGCTCGCTCCCGACAACGGCCTCGGCAAGCGTGGCAACTGGCTGTGGGCATGGTCGCTCGCAATTCCGGCTGGCACCCAGAAGAATGACGCTGCCCAGAAGTTCGTCGGATGGGCTACATCGAAGCACTACACCGAACTCGTCGCCTCGAAAGAAGGCTGGGCCAACGTACCTCCGGGCACGCGCACTTCGCTTTATGCGAACCCTGAATATGCCAAGGTTCCATTTGCCAAGATGACACTGGATTCCATCAACTCTGCCGACCCAAGCAATCCGACTGTAAAGCCGGTTCCATATGTTGGCGTGCAGTTTGTTGCCATCCCCGAGTTCGCAGGTATCGCCACCACAACTGGCCAAATCTTCTCTGCCGCACTAGCTGGCGAAAAGACCGCAGATGCCGCCCTTGCCGAAGCGCAAGACGCGGTGACCCGCGAAATGACCAAGGCTGGCTATATCAAGTAAGAAACTCCCATAAAACTGGGCTGTCCGGTGCAAACCGGGCAGCCATATCCGGAGATTCAATGTTATAGGATAGTGGGTGTTCATTATGGCCACGCAGCAAACCCGCGCGCTCGGAAAATGGGCCGTTGCCCCATCTGTGTTCGCCCTCTTCGTGTGGATGATCGTTCCACTGGCGATGACCATATACTTCTCGTTCCTGCGCTACAATCTGCTTGATCCGAACGTCGCCTGCTCGCTGATGCACCCCGGCCAATTGTTCGATGCAGAAAACCGCTGCCTGGCAGGCTTCAGCAACTACTCATATTTTCTGACTGACCCCGCCTTTTTCAAGGCCATGGGCAATTCCCTGATCCTCGTGGGCTGGGTGCTCGGCATCAGCGTCGTCGGTGGAACACTTCTCGCTTTGCTGCTGGACCAGGCCTTTTATGGCCGGGGTTTCGTGCGCATCATGATGATTGCGCCATTTCTCGTCATGCCAACGGTGAGCGCGCTGGTCTGGAAAAACATGATGATGAATCCGGTTTCCGGATTCCTTGCCTACCTCTTCAAGCTCGTGGGTCTTCAACCGATCGATTGGTTCGCCCACGCCCCCATGACAGCGGTTGTCATCATGGTGGCCTGGCAATGGGTGCCATTTGCGACGCTGATATTGTTGACTTCACTGCAGTCGCTGGACGAAGAGCAGAAAGAAGCGGCCGAAATGGATGGCACACCGCCTCTGTCTTATTTCTGGTACATTGTGCTGCCGCACCTGATACGCCCAATGACCGTGGTTATCCTGATTGAAACGATTTTCCTGCTCAACGTTTTTGCCGAAATCTATGTGACCGGCACTGGTGGACGGGCTGGCAACCTGCCGTTCCTTGTTTATCAATACGGGCTGATTTCGAATGACATCGGCGGCGCTTCCGCCGGCGGCATCATAGCTGTTATCCTCGCCAACATCGTTGCCTTCTTCCTGATGCGGATGATTGGCAAGAACCTGGACGCTTAAGCCATGGCCCGCACAGTCTCAACCCGCCGCAAATTGATCGTCACCGCTTTTGCCTGGGCAATTGGCCTTCTCATCTTCTTCCCGATCCTGTGGACAATCGTCACCAGCTTCAAGTCGGAAGGTGATGCAATTGCACTGCCCCCTAAATTCCTGTTCTTTGACTGGACCCTGGAAAACTACGGCGTGGTGCAGGAGCGCTCGGATTACCTCCGGTTCGCCATGAACTCCATCATGCTGGCGCTGGGGTCGACATTCTTCGCTCTTGTGATTGCCATCCCGTCCGCCTGGGCCATGGCCTTTGCGCCCGGAAGAAGAACCAAGGATCTTCTCATGTGGATGCTCTCCACCAAGATGATGCCGCCAGTCGGCGCCCTTGTTCCGATCTATCTCATTTTCCGGGATTTCGGTTTGCTCGATACGCGCGGTGGCATCATCACGGTGTTGATGCTGCTTAACTTGCCCATCATCATCTGGATGCTTTACACCTATTTCAAGGAAATTCCGGGCGAGATTCTGGAAGCCTCGCGCATGGATGGTGCCTCGCTTGGCAAGGAGCTGCTTTATGTGCTCACGCCCATGGCAATCCCCGGCATTGCCTCCACCCTGTTGCTCAACATTATTCTTGCCTGGAACGAAGCCTTCTGGACGCTGGCCCTGACCACAAAGGATGCAGCCCCCTTAACCCAGTTCATTGCGTCCTATTCAAGCCCTGAAGGCCTGTTCTGGGCAAAACTATCGGCGGCTTCCACCATGGCCATTGCGCCCATTCTGGTGTTGGGCTGGTTTGCGCAAAAACAACTTGTTCGCGGTCTTACATTCGGAGCGGTGAAATAAAATGGGCACGATTTCCCTTATCAAAGCACGAAAAGTCTTTGGCGATGCCGTCATCATTCCGGGTGCCGACCTCGACATCACGGACGGAGAGTTCGTGGTTTTCGTTGGCCCCTCGGGCTGTGGCAAATCCACCCTGTTGCGCATGATTGCAGGTCTCGAAGACCTCACATCCGGTGCCATTCACATTGATGGCAAGGACATGACGAATGAGGCGCCATCAAAGCGCGGCCTCTCCATGGTGTTCCAGTCCTACGCGCTCTATCCGCACATGAGCGTGCGGGGCAACATTTCCTTCGGCCTGAAAATGGCTGGCCTGCCGAAAAGTGAAATTGAAGCCAAGGTGGCCAAGGCCGCTGCCACGCTCAATCTCACCGAATATCTCGACCGCAAGCCACGGCAATTGTCCGGTGGCCAGCGCCAGCGTGTTGCCATTGGCCGCGCCATTGTGCGCAATCCGGAAGGCTTCCTGTTTGACGAGCCGCTATCCAACCTTGACGCGGCCCTGCGCGTCAACATGCGCGTCGAAATCATGCAGCTCCATCAGGATCTTGATGCCACAATGGTTTACGTGACTCATGATCAGGTTGAGGCCATGACCATGGCTGACCGCATTGTGGTTCTAAACAAGGGCGTTATCGAACAGGTGGGCTCGCCACTGGAACTTTACAACAAGCCGGACTCCCTTTTTGTTGCGGGCTTCATTGGTTCACCCAAAATGAATTTTGTCTCCGGCGCCATCGCGAAAAAATACCATGCCACAACAATCGGTGTGCGCCCCGAACACATCGAAATCTCGGCAGGAAAAGGCGATTGGCAGGGCACCATATTGCTTGCCGAACACTTGGGTGCGGACTCATTCCTGCATATTGATGCGAAGGAAGCTGGGCGCCTGATCGTCCGCGCGCCCGGCGAATTTGACAAGGGTCCGGGAGCGGCAATTTCGCTGAATCCAGATACGTCGCGCATGCACCGTTTTGACGCAAATGGAAAGGCCATTCGCACATGAGGCTTCAAGGCAGGACAGCGCTCATCACAGGCGGCGCTCGCGGCATTGGAGCAGCGGTTGCCGAAGGCTATGTCAAGGAAGGCGCCCGCGTCTGCATCGCCGATATCGAAATTGCTGTGGCGCGGGAAACTGCAAACAGGATTGGCGGCCATTCTTTCGGGTTCCATCTTGACATCACGAACATGCAATCCATCGAAGCCTGCGTGAAGCATGTTGAAAAAGAAGCAGGCGGCATTGACATTCTTGTCAACAGCGCCGCCATTTTTGATATGGGCCCGTTCGAGGAAACGTCGGAAAAAAGTTACGACAAGATTTTTGCAGTCAACGTGAAAGGCACGCTTTTCATGATGACAGCTGTTTCGCGGTCCATGATCGCGAGGGGCAAGGGCGGCAAGATGATCAACTTCGCATCGCAGGCTGGCCGCCGGGGCGAGGCGCTTGTTGCAACTTACTGCGCCTCAAAGGCGGCAGTCATTTCACTCACGCAATCTGCGGGGCTGGCCCTCATCAAACACAAGATCAATGTCAACGGCATTTCGCCTGGCGTTGTTGATACGCCCATGTGGGATGTTGTTGATGGCCTCTTCGCCAAATATGAAAACCGTCCGTTGGGCGAGAAGAAACGGCTGGTCGGCGAGGCTGTGCCTTATGGGCGCATGGGAAAACCGGAAGATCATGTGGGCTGCGCCATTTTTCTGGCGTCGCCTGAAAGCGATTACGTTGTGGCGCAAACCTTCAACGTGGATGGCGGACAATGGATGAGTTGAAGGGATAGAAGATGTATTTAGAGAAACTGAAGTTGAATGGACAGGTTGCAGTCGTAACCGGCGCAGGCCAGGGCATTGGGGCCGCCTGTGCGCGGGCGTTGGGAGAAGCCGGGGCCAAGGTGATCGTGGCGGACATGCTGCAGGAGCGAATTGACGCCACGGTTGCGGAACTTCGCGGAATGAAGATCGATGCCCATGGCGCCAAACTCGATGTGACAAAATCAAAAGAAGTGGATGCGGTCTGCGATGACATTGTCAAGACCCACGGACGCGTTGATATTCTGGTGAATAATGCCGGTGTCGCGCGCAGCGATGTGAGAGCTGAAGACACCAGCGATGACCACTGGCGTCATCATATGGATGTGAATGTTGATGGTCTTTTTTGGTGCTGCCGGGCCTTTGGCGCCGCGATGCTGAAACAGGGCAAGGGTTCGATTGTAAACATCGGTTCCATGTCGGGTTTCATCGTCAACAAACCGCAACCTCAGTCTTTTTACAACGCATCAAAGGCTGCGGTCCATCACCTGACCCGCTCCCTGGCAGCGGAATGGGGTGCAAGGGGAGTGCGTGTCAATGCGGTTGCGCCAACTTACATTGAAACACCGCTCACAGCGTTTGGCATGACCCAGGCTCCGGACATGTATAAAGTCTGGCTTGAAATGACGCCGATGGGCCGCGTTGGCCAACCTGATGAAATTGCTTCGGTAGTGCATTTTCTGGCATCCGATGCGGCAAGCTTGATGACAGGTTCCATCGTGCTGGCCGATGGCGGTTACTGCTGCTGGTAGGAGAAGGTTGGGTCACGGTCGAAGTGCGTCGATTTTGGTTTCTATTCGAAATCTGATGTGCCAAAGCATTTTTTTTACGGAAGGGCCCTGAAAGTGTTTGTTGTTGCACGCCAAGGTTACTCCTAAAGCATAAGGAGATGAGTGATGACTGCGGTGGCTTGGAAGAATTATGGGTTAAGGGGCGATGACGCGAATGAGGCAACTACCCTCACCGGCGATGGGTTCGAAGACAAGGTTCATTCGGTTTGGTATTCTTGCCCCGTGGACCGGAAGAAACTCAAGGAGCTGATCAAACGCACCGACAGCATACCGTTGTGGTATTTTGGTTTCTGGCTTTTGCTTCTGACCGGAGCAGGTGTCGTTGCGTTCCTCGCTTGGGGGAGTTGGTGGGCTATTCCGGCATTTTTTGTCTATGGTGTTCTTTATTCCGCGGCGGACCATCGCCATCATGAACTTTCCCATGGGACGCCGTTCAAGACGCGCTGGATGAATGACGCCTTCTTTCATCTCTGCGCATTCATGACATTGCGGGAGGGCTTCTATTATCGATGGAGCCACACTCGCCATCACACTCACACGCTGATTGTCGGCAAAGATCCGGAAATTGCAGCGCCTCGCCCACCGGATGTTTTCGGGCAGTTCCTGGACTTCTTCTTCGTCCGTGATGGCATCGTCCAGTTAAAGCGGCTTGTTCAAAATGCGAGTGGCGACCTCACCGAAGACGGCAAGCATTTTGTTCCAGACAGCGAGCGCTCGAAAGTCGTTCTCATGTCACGTGTGTATCTGGCCGCAATTCTTGCCGTCATTTCCGCGTGTTTTGTCAGCGGCAGCATTCTGCCAGCCATGTTCGTTGTCTTGCCGCGCTTTTATGGAGGTTTCCTCTCGCAAGCCTTCAATCTCACGCAGCATGCAGGTCTTAACGAAGACATTTACGATCACCGGCTCAACACCAGAACCGTCTATATGAATCCGGTTTTCCGTTTTCTCTACGCCAACATGAACTATCATATTGAGCACCACATGTACCCCATGGTGCCATTTTACCGGTTGCCAGAGCTGCATGAGCTGATCAAGGCCGACTGCCCGCCAGCCTATCCAAGCCTGTGGGCCGCCTGGAAGGAAATCCTGCCCGCGCTGCTACGGCAGCGCAAGGAGCCGTCATGGTTTGTTGAGCGGCAATTGCCAGCGAAGGCCAAACCGCTGGCTGGCTAGTTACAACTATACTTCGTGTAAATCCGCACCCGTGTTGGCTCGGGTGCTGGTGCAGGTTTTTTGTCCAGCAACGCCAGAACATGCTCGATTGCAAGTGCGGCTTCACGGTCGACATCATGGCCAATCGCAAAGTGCATAACGCCGCTTTCGAGCAGCATGCGCGAGTTGGTGTTGAGTTCGTGGCCGATGAAGGTAACCGCGCCATCAAGGCCTGAATCTTTCAATGCCTTGCCAATGCCGATGTTACCGCCGGCCACGTTGTAAATGCCAACGGGGGCGCCATGATCCTTGATATAGCGCAACACATTTTGATGCACGAAATCCGTGTCATCGTTGGAGTTCACCCGCTCATCAACTTCGAGGTGCGAAAACTCCGAGCGCAATACGCGGCGGAATCCCAGCTCGCGTTCTTCTTGCCCACGATAGGGAGCGCTATAAACCAGAAGAATCTTGCCCTGCTTGGCTCCGACCACCTGACCCATCAAGTAGGCGGCCGTGGCGCCCGCGTTTGTCTGATCGTTGCCGACATAGGCACTGCGGCCTGAGTTTGGCAAATCCGTGGTGAGACACACGACAGGCATGCGACGCGCCGTGACATGTCGAAGTGCCCGATTGATCATCAGATCTTCGCGCGCCACTATCACCAGCCCGTCGGCGGTCTCCGAAACCCGCTCGACAAGTTGCGCCAGTTTGATGATATCTACTTTTGCAGTTGTCACCGCGTGAAACGGGCAGGCGATGTCGGAACGGGTTTTGCAGGCCTGTTCGACTGCTTCAGCAAGTGTGCGATTGAAACTCAATCCTGAGTCAGAAATGAATGCAATGTTGCGGAGCCCAGAATCGGAATTTATCTCAGTCCGCCCGCTAAGTCTCGTCAAAGCATCACGCACCTTGTTTCGCGTTGCCGCACGAACACTATCTCGACCGTTCAACACGCGGTCAACAGTTGCAGTTCCCACACCGGACTCTGATGCGATTTCTGCGATGGTTGGACCTTTCCATCTGCGGTCATCAACAGATTTAGTGGGCCTCTTGATGACTGTATCCATAAGCAAACGCTATGATGTATCTTACATCAGGTCAATCGGGTTCTGGAAATTGTGATCGATTATGCTGCGTATGCGAACGTATTTGATGTTTTTAGCACCATTTACACGCCAAATACGCGTTGTAATGATGTTCACCACATGATGATATCAATTTGACCCGCAGCATAACACAAACAAAAAATTGTTCTGGCGGGCGACATGGGAGAGAGTATTCAGTGACGAAACCGCAGGCGGCGAAGGCTGCAGAAAGTGCAGTGAGAGCTGCTATCGCCGAAGACTTTGCATGTCTTGACACTCCGTACATTGATCGAGCACCAATCCAAGCTAGTTGTAGGAATGCAGGAGTAGAACTGTGACGATTCGAATTGGCCTAATTGGCGCCGGCAATATGGGGGCTGATCACGCAAGAACGCTTGCAACCCAAATCCCCGGCGCAACACTGCAAGTCATTTGTGACGCTGATGCCGCAAGAGCCAAAGCGGTCGCTGATGAAACAGGCGCCACGAATACCTCTATCGATCCTTACAGCGTTATTCGAAGTGCGGAAGTAGATGCAATTCTCATCGCCAGCCCTGATGCGACCCACGGCGAGCTGACCATGGCGGCAATTGCCGCAAGAAAACCGGTTCTCTGTGAAAAACCACTGGCGTCATCGTCGGCTGAATGCCTCAAGATTGTCGAAGCGGAAGTGCGCGGCGGAGTGCACCTTGTCCAAGTCGGCTTCATGCGCCGCTTTGACCCGTCTTACGTCGATGTGAAGGCTGTTTTGCGGAATGGCACAATTGGCAAGGCGCTGATGTTCCATTGCATTCACCGCAACGTGTCTGCCCCGCCATGGTTTGATGGGCAAATGGCCATTACCAATTCGGCTCCCCATGAATTTGATATTGCAAGATGGGTGCTGGATGCGGATTACAAGTCGATCAATGTGTTCCGTCCCACGAGCTCCGATCCAGCCAAGCCCGGGGCGCCAGTTTTCATGGTCGTCGAGACCAACGCTGGCCAGTTGGTCAATATCGAGATCAACAACAATGCAGCTTATGGCTATGATGTGCGAGGCGAAGTGGTGGGCGACAAGGGAACCGTGTCACTTCGCTCGCCAGTTTATAGCGAAACCAGCACTAACCTGGTGCAGGGCCTGAGCTACCCTGAGGATTGGCGCCCGCGATTTGCCGATGCCTATCGTTTGCAATTGCAAGCCTGGATAAAATCCATTGGCACCGGCAAGCCTGTGGGCGCCAGCGCATGGGATGGATATGCCGCGACGCTGGTTGCAGAGGCAGGTGTTGCATCTCTTGCCAGTGGCGCCACTGTTGCGGTTAAACACGCGGAAAAGCCAAAACTCTATTCATAAACTGAAGGTAAATCACATGAAAATTGGTATGGTATCAGACTCGCTTGGTCATTTAAGCTTCCATGATATGCTTGATACGGCAGCACGTTTTGGCATCAGGGGCGTTGAGATCAATACGGCCAACTGGACGTCAGCACCGCACGCCAATCTCAAGCAACTTTTGTCGGATGAGGGGAAACGCAAGGAATTCGTGGCCGCCTTCAAGCAGCGCGACCTCGAACTCATCGCTTTGAATGCCAATGGCAACCAGCTTCATCCGACTGACGGCGACCGCCAGTCTGAGGGCGTTTACGACACAATCCGCCTTGCAGGCGCCGTTGGCGTCAAAACTGTTGTGGTGATGTCAGGCCTTCCTGAGGGGGCCAAAGGCGATACAATGCCAAACTGGGTGGTGTCATCGTGGCCACTGGAAACCCAAACCATTCTCAAATACCAATGGGAAGAAAGACTGCTTCCCTATTGGTTCCAGCTTGCAAAACACGCCAAGGAACATGGCGTAAGGCTTGCCGTTGAACTGCATGGCAATCAGCTGGTTTATAATGTCCCTTCATTTTTGATGCTTCGCAAAGAAATTGGCACAATCGTGGGCGCAAATTTTGACCCGTCACATTTGATGTGGATGGGCGCAGATCCGATTGCCGCGATCAATGCACTGGGCAGCGCGATCTATCATAGCCACGCCAAAGACACCTTCATCAACAAGCCCGTGACTGATCTCACCAGTCGGCTGGAGAATGGTTCGCTGATGAATATTCCGGCCCGCGCCTGGAGCTACATCACCCTTGGCTATGGCAATAGCGAGAGTTGGTGGCGCGACTTCTGCTACCGTTTGCGCATGGTGGGTTATGATGGCTGGCTGTCAATCGAGCATGAAGATGTCATGCTGTCACGCGAGGAAGGAGTTCGGAAATCTGTTGAGCTTCTGAAAAATGTCGCGCCCTCCGAAGCCAGCGACTACAAACCACAGACGATCTAAAGGAGCTTACCCAATGAAAAACAATCGCCTGACTGTGGCCGACCTTCGCGCCCTTAAAGGCAAGCGTCAACTCACCATGCTGTTTGTGGATACTGTTGATGAAGCAGCCGCGGCGAGTGCTGCCGGCATTGATATTCTCTCAATCATTGATCCCGTGTGGACGCATGAAATGCGCGCCGCCGCTGGCGATTGTTTTGTGCAAGTGGGCCTGCTTTATGGGCCCCTATGCACCTACGAGGACTATATCCGTGCCGCCCACCGCGTCGTCATGATTGGGGGCGATGCTGTCTATTGCGCTGCCAGCATGGATACCATCACCAAGCTTGCGGCCGAAGGCATTCCCGTTATCAGCCACGTTGGCCTTATCCCATCCAAGGCCACCTGGACCGGTGGTTTCAAGGCCGTTGGCAAAACCGCCGATAGCGCCATCAACATCTACAAGCATGTCAAGCAACTGGAGGCAGCGGGAGCCATTGGCGCGGAACTCGAAGTCGTGCCAGATCGCGTTGCGGCCGAAATCTCAAAGCGCACTTCACTCATCATGCTTTCAATGGGGGCAGGGCCGGGCGGTGACGCGCAGTATCTTTTTGCCGAGGACGTGCTGGGCTACACCCGGGGCCACCAACCGCGCCACGCCAAAGTCTATCGCAATTTCCGCGCCGAACATGACCGGCTTCAAAACGAACGGATAGCCGCGTTCAAGGAATTCAAGGCTGACGTTCAAAGCGGTGCATATCCGGAACAAAAACACGTTGTTGCAATCGACGATGCCGAGTTCGCGGCTTTTATGAAATTGTTGTAGACCACATCCTTTAGGCCCTCATGTAAATTCGTCGCGAAATTTGGTCCTCAAGGCTGGAGCCGGCGGCGTCCGGATTCGCCGTTGGCATAATGAGTACGGGATTTGAGCCACGTGCGAGATTGCAGGGGGTGTCAGCGCAATCACAACCACCATAAATGCCAATAGCCACGCTCCGGAAAACCCGCGTACGCCGTGTTCGGTGGCCGGTGTTCTGACATAGCCAAACAGGTCTAACCGATTTTCAGCGACTTGAAACGCCTCGCGGTGTCGGCAATTGCGGTTTCTACGGGCAACCGTTCCATGCTGGAGGCTCCATAGAATCCGGCGAGTTTTGGAACACGGCTCAGCACATATTGAGAGTCATCCGGCGTTGCAATTGGGCCGCCATGACAGATCACGAGCACATCAGGATTGACGCTTCTGGCGGCATCCAGCATGGCCTGAATTTGCGTGACGGACTCGTCAAGGCTCATGACATCCTTGGCCCCAATGGTGCCTGACAAGGTAGTGCCAACGTGGGCTACGATCATGTCAGCTCCGGCCTTGGCCATCATTTTGGCTTCCTCGGGATTGAAGACGTATGGCGTGGTGAAGAGATCGAGTTCACCGGCCATGCGGATCATCTCCACTTCCTTGTCATAGCCCATGCCGGTTTCTTCCATATTGGCGCGGATGCGGCCTTCGAACAAACCGACGGTCGGGAAATTCTGCACGCCGCGGAAGCCTAATTCTTTCAACTCTTTCAGGAAGCGCGGCATGTTGCGGAAAGGATCGGTTCCACAGACCCCGGCAATTACCGGAACTTTTTTGACAACGGGGATGACTTCGCTCGCCATTTCAACAACGATCTGGTTTGCATCGCCATAGGGCATGAGGCCAGCGAGTGAGCCGCGGCCAGCCATGCGAAAGCGACCGGAATTGTAAATGATGATGAGATCAACGCCACCCATCTCGGCCGATTTGGCCGATAGGCCGGTTCCGGCGCCTGCACCCACGATGGGAATTCCCTTGGCGACCTGGGCGCGAAATCCGGCGATGATGTCGGCTCGGTTTGTCATTTGCCTGTCCTCTTTCAATTTCCGCGCGCTGGTGGCGCGATTTGGCAACCTGGCAGAGCGCGCAGGATTTTTTCAGGGCCAACCGGCGAGTAGACGACATAAACTGTCATCGTCTCTGAACCCGTGTTGACTGTTGAGTGATAGCGGCTGGCTGGCACATAAACCGAGCAGCCGGGTCCGATTTCGCACGTAACAGGAACGCCGTTTTCATCTTCCACCATCTGGGTGCCGCGGCCCGATATCACATGGATGATTTCTTCCGCACCGGGATGATTGTGGCGGGAATGGCCGCCCTTTGGTTCCAGTACCACTATTCCGGCGCTGAAAGCCTGCGCACCACTTGCTTCGGGTGAGACGGTTATCGATATCTTGCCCCAATCGAATGTCAGCGTTTCAACATCATCTGCTTCTATGAAGTATCGTTCCTTGGTCATTCTCTTGCTCCGGTTTAGGTAAGCAGATCGGTATATGGACTTACCCTGATTTAGGCGAGGGTTTTCCCTACCGCTGCTTTCCACCCAGCAAGTTTTTCTGCCCGGGTTTGGGCGTCCATTTTGGGCATAAATCTTTTTTCTCGTATCCAGGTTTTCGCAAACACTTCTGGCCTTGGCAGCAGGCCAATCTGCAGACCAGCGAGATAGGCTGCACCTACGGCAGTGGTCTCCAGAACTGCCGGGCGATCAACGGGTGCATCCAGAATATCGGCCAGGAACTGCATCGTCCAATCTGATGCGGTCATGCCGCCATCAACGCGGAGAATTGTTTCACCGCGCGAGCCCCAGTCCTTTCGCATTGCTTCGAGCAGGTCATTGGTCTGGTAGCACACGGCTTCCAGAGCGGCTCGCGCCAGTTCTTTATTTGTGGTGGCGCGCGTGAGACCAAAGAGGGCTCCCCGCACTTCCGCATTCCAATATGGGGCTCCAAGCCCCACAAAGGCTGGCACCAGATAGACGTTTTGATTTTTATCGGCGAGCCTGGCCAATGCGCCGGTCTCCTTGGCATTTTTGACTATTTTCAAACCATCGCGCAGCCATTGAACGGCGGCACCTGCTACAAAAATTGCACCTTCCAACGCATAGGTGCGTTTGCCGTTGAGTTGATAGGCGACCGTTGTGAGCAAACGGTTTTGCGACGCGACTGCCTTGTCGCCCGTGTTAAGCAACGCAAAACATCCCGTGCCATATGTTGATTTCATCATGCCGGGCTCAAAACAAGCTTGCCCGATAGTGGCCGCCTGCTGATCGCCGGCGACACCTGAGATCGGGATGGCGGCTCCGAAAAACCTGGCTTCACTTACGCCAAAATCGGCGGCGCAATCCTTCACCTCAGGCAGCATCGAGCGTGGCACACGCAGGATGCCCAGCAACTGATCATCCCAGGCACCTGAATGAATGTTGTAGAGCAGGGTGCGTGAAGCGTTGGTCGCATCGGTCACGTGGCGCTTGCCGCCTGTCAGACGCCAGATGAGAAATGAATCGATCGTGCCGAAACACAGCTCACCGCGCTCGGCCCGCTCTCGTGCTCCCTTCACATTGTCAAGCAGCCAAGACACTTTCGTGCCTGAAAAATAAGGATCGAGCAGCAACCCGGTCTTGGCGCTGAAAAATTTTTCGTGGCCTTGGGCTTTCAATTCGGCGCAGAAGTCTGACGTTCGCCGGTCCTGCCAGACAATGGCTTTGTGAATGGCCTTGCCCGTCTTACGGTCCCACACAACCGTGGTTTCGCGTTGGTTGGTAATGCCAATGCAGCGAATATTCTTGGGTGAAGTCTTGGCTTTCTTGATCGCAAGCTTTGCGGTGGTTAAAACTGACTTCCAAATTTCTTCTACATCATGCTCCACCCAACCTGAATCGGGGAAATACTGTTTGAATTCTTTTTGCGCCAAGACCTTGGGTCGAAGCTTGGCATCAAACACAATTGCGCGCGTAGATGTGGTGCCCTGGTCAATAGCGAGAATGAAATCCGGCATGATTATCCTCGGGCACGTTTTTTCGCTGGCTTCATCTTCTTTGCGGCGCTGGTTTTTGTCACGGGCTTCATGAACTGACGCAAGTCCGCCTGTACCGCCTCAGACAGGTGTAATCCAAGTTTTGAACGCCGCCAAAGGACGTCATCAGCGTCAAGCGCCCATTCTTCGTTCCTGAGGTAATTGACTTCACGTTCGCTGAGAGAGCCAAAGCTTTTTCCCATATCACTGGCGAAGCGGGCATTGCCCAGCATTTTGTCCACGTTCGTGCCATAGGTGTGAAACAGGCGTCGAACCATATTGGGTTTGAGAAATGAGTATTTGCTCTGCAGTTCAGCAATGCGGGTTTCAACTTCACCATGTGGGAAATCGCCGCCTGGCAGCGCTGCCTGCGCTGTCCATGACTTGCCCATGGCAGGAAAAAATGGCGCAATCTTTTCAATGACAGATTCGGCCAACTTGCGACACGTCGTTATTTTTCCCCCAAATACCGATAACAAGGGGGCTCCCGCCGCATCGAGTTTCAAAACATAATCCCGGGTGGCTTCCTGCGCTTTGCTGGCTCCGTCATCATAAAGCGGCCTGATGCCTGCATAGGACCATTTAACTTGAGCCTTGGTTACGGGGCGTTTGAAGTACTCACTCACTGCTGACAACAGATAGTCGATTTCGGTTGGCGTAATTTTGGGCGCTGAGGGATCGCCCGAATAGTCTTCGTCTGTTGTGCCGATAAGCGTGAAATTCTGTTCATACGGAATCGTGAAGCAAATGCGCCCATCGCTATTCTGGAAAATATAGCAGCGATCGTGTCCATAGAGCCTTTCAACCACGATGTGACTGCCTTTCACCATCCTGATCTTGTCCGGTTCCGCCTTGCCAACGACATCGCCCAAGACCTGGCTGACCCATGGGCCGGCCGCATTTATCAGGGCTTTGGCGCGAATAGTGTCGTGTTTTCCCTTGGGGCCAACGGTTGTTATTTCCCAACCATCATCAACACGGCGCGCCGCACGGACTTTCGTGCGCGTGCGGATTTCAGCTCCCCTGGCTTTTGCATCCATGGCGCTCAGGACGACAAGCCTGGCGTCGTCCACCCAGCAATCCGAATACTCATAGCCGTAAGCGTATTCCTCCCGCAGTGGTTCGCCTGTCACGTCGTGGCGCAGATCAACACTGCGCGTGGGCGGCAATATTTTGCGACCTCCCAAATGATCATAGAGAAATAATCCAAGGCGAATGAGCGGGCGCGGCCGCAAACCCCTGTGATGTGGCAGGACAAAACGCAGGGGCCAGATGATATGGGGCGCGGCTCGCAGCAAGACCTCGCGCTCAAAAAGGGCTTCGCGCACCAGGCGAAACTCATAGTGCTCGAGATAGCGCAACCCGCCGTGGATCAGTTTGGTTGACGCGGACGACGTGCCCGACGCAAGATCGTTCTGCTCGGCCAGAAACACCTTAAGCCCGCGTCCTGCCGCATCCCTGGCAATGCTGCAACCATTGATACCGCCGCCGATGATGCAGAGATCATACATCACTCGGTGGCTTCCAATGCGGCATCTGTCATTGCGCGGGCAATCTCAAGCTGAACGCCATTTTGCTGGCACAGATTGAGGATGCGTTCAGGCGGCTCGCGATCTGTCACAAAAACGTTGACTTGCGAAAGATGTGCAATGCGCACTGGTGCTGAACGCGTGAATTTCATGGCATCTGCCACGAGGATGATGTTGCGCGCATTGCTGACGATGGCCTGCGAAACGCGGACCTCGCGCAAATCAAAATCCAGCATGGCGCCGTCATCATCAATTGCCGATGTGCCGATCACCGCGTGGTCAACTTTGAACTGCGAAATGAAATCAACTGCGGTCTCGCCTACGATGCCGCCGTCGGCCCGCCGCAAGTTGCCGCCGGCAATCACCACATCAATTTTGGGGCAGGGCATGAGGATACTGGCGACGTGGATATTGTTGGTGATAACCAGCAATCCTTCGTGCCGTATCAGGGCGCGCGCCACTTCTTCCGTCGTTGTGCCAATATTGATGAATAGCGAACAGTTATTCGGGATAAGGCTTGCTGCACGCCGACCAATCACATGTTTTTCAGGCGCCGCAAGCTGGCGACGTGCTTCATAACCTACGTTTTCAACGCCCGATGTGAGCATGGCGCCCCCGTGAGTGCGTGCCAAAATTCGACCATCGCAAAGCTCGTTCAAGTCTTTCCGGATAGTTTGTGGGGTCACATCAAAGCGCTGTGCCAGATCTTCCACGCCAACTGTTCCAATTTGTCGAGCAATCGCAAGAATTTGGTGCTGACGCGGACTGAGAGAAGTCATTTTCGGTCCTATTCTTCAACTGCACTATAATTTCATTTTTCTTCGCATTAGGCAATGAAATAATTGAAACGTGTTCGAAAAAGTTCGATTTTCGGCGTGACTTTTAATATTGACGTTCATTTGATTTCGTTTTAATGGTTAACAAGGCGTTAACAAAGACGTCAGTGTAATGGGAGGATTACCTATGAAGATGAAGCTTCTAGCAACGGCGGCGTTTGCGCTTTTCGCACTCTCCAGCCAGAGCTTTGCCGACGAAGCGGCCGCGACCAAATGGATCGATTCAGAATTCCAGCCATCGACGCTTTCAAAAGAAGACCAGATGAAGGAAATGCAATGGTTCATCAAGGCTGCAGAACCCTTCAAGGGCATGGAAATCAACGTGCTGTCGGAAGGCATTCCGACCCACACTTATGAATCAACTGTTCTGACCAAAGCCTTCGAAGAAATTACCGGAATCAAGGTGAACCACCAGATCCTCGGTGAAGGTGAAGTTGTGCAGGCTGTGCAAACTCAGATGCAGACCAATCGCAATCTTTACGATGCATATGTCAACGACTCGGATTTGATCGGCACCCACTCACGCCTGCAATCGGCCGTGAACCTCACGGACTTCATGGCGGGCGAAGGTGCGGATGTCACCAGCCCGACGCTTGACCTCGAAGATTTCGTAGGCAAGTCCTTCACGACTGGACCTGATGGCAAACTCTGGCAGTTGCCGGATCAACAGTTCGCCAACCTTTACTGGTTTCGCGCGGATTGGTTTGACCGCGCTGACTTGAAGGAAAAGTTCAAGGCCAAGTATGGTTATGACCTTGGCGTTCCCGTGAACTGGTCAGCCTATGAGGACATCGCGCAATTCTTCTCGGAAGACGTGAAGGAAATTGACGGCGTGAAGATCTATGGCCACATGGATTACGGCAAGCGCGCGCCTGATCTGGGCTGGCGCATGACTGACGCCTGGCTTTCCATGGCGGGCTCAGGTTCGCCAGGCCTTCCAAACGGACGCCCGATCGACGAATGGGGCATCCGCATGGAAAAGGACTCATGCAACCCGTCAGGCGCATCTGTTTCTCGCGGCGGTGAAACCAACGGCCCAGCCTCGGTTTATGCCATTGCAAAATGGGACGAATGGCTGCGGAAGTATGCACCTCCAGGCGCTGCTGACTATGACTTCTACCAGTCATTGCCATCTCTCAGCCAAGGCAACGTGGCCCAGCAGATTTTCTGGTACACAGCCTTCACCGCTTCGATGGTTGCACCCAAGAGCGAAGGCAACAACACGGTTGATGATGCCGGCAAGCCACTATGGAAAATGGCTCCATCGCCTCATGGCCCATACTGGAAAGAGGGCCAGAAGCTTGGCTATCAGGACGTGGGCTCTTGGACCATGTTCAAGTCAACACCATTGGAAAACCGCAAGGCAGCATGGCTCTTTGCCCAATTCGTGACATCGAAGACTGTTGACGTGAAGAAGAGCCATGTTGGCCTCACCTTCATTCGCAACTCGACGATCAATCATGAATCCTTCACTGAGCGTGCACCAAACCTCGGCGGATTGGTCGAGTTCTATCGCTCGCCAGACCGCGTGAACTGGTCGCCAACCGGCATTAACGTGCCTGACTATCCAAAGCTGGCTCAGCTCTGGTGGCAGCAGATCGGTGACGTGAACTCTGGTGCGTTTACGCCACAAGAGGCAATGGACCGCCTCGCTGGTGAAATGGACCAGATCATGGGCCGCATGCAGGCTGCTGATGAAGCCAACAAGACTTACGGTGGTTGTGGCCCACGCCTCAATGCCGAAAAGGATCCGTCGGAATGGCTCGGCAAAGAGGGCGGACCTCATGCCAAGCTCGACAATGAAAAACCGCCTGGCGAAACCATTGCTTACGAAGAACTCGTAAAGCGCTGGGCTGCCAAGTAAGCTAAGCCGTTTCCTCCCCCAAGAAGCCGGGGTGCACTTTGAAGTGCATCCCGGCTGATTTGAATTTTGACAGGCGGCGATCACGCTATGGTTCTTGAGCTAAAACAAGTCTCCAAGCGCATGGGCGCTAATACCCACATCCATGACACCAGTGTTGTGTTCGAAAGCGGTTCATTCAATGTGCTGCTCGGCACCACGCTCGCTGGCAAAACAACGCTCATGCAATTGATTGCCGGAATTCAAAAGCCAACGTCGGGCGAAGTCTGGTTCAAGGGCAAGAACATCACCCGCGTTGCAGTCCAGCAGCGCAACATCTCGATGGTCTATCAGCAGTTCATCAACTACCCGAATTTCAATGTCTATGACAATATCGCCTCGCCGCTGCGGGTAGCGGGGATGGATGCTGGCGAAATTGACCGGCGCGTGAACAAGGCGGCGGAGCTTTTGCGCCTGACGCCAATGTTAAATCGAAAGCCTTCTGAACTCTCGGGTGGCCAGCAGCAGCGCACTGCAATTGCACGCGCCGTCGTAAAGGATAGCGACATAATTTTGCTCGATGAGCCGCTGGCCAATCTTGACTACAAGCTGCGGGAAGAACTCCGGGATGAGTTGCCAAGACTTTTTGCGGGCCGCGAAGCTATTGTGATTTATGCGACAACCGAACCTTCTGAAGCGCTGCTATTTGGCGGCAACACTGCAACCATGTTCGAAGGCCGAATAACCCAGTTTGGAAATACCTCCACAATCTACCGCAGACCCACGGATCTTGTGTCCGCACAAGTATTTTCTGATCCACCGATCAATACTGCCAGGATAACAAAGCGTGGAAAAGCGATCACCATATTCGACCAAATCAAGTGGCCCTCAGGTCGCTTGGAAAAAACCCTGCCAGATGGCGATTATACCATTGGCATCAGGCCCCATAACATCGGAACGACAGGCCATGGCAAAGCCGTGGGAGAAATCAAGGGACATGTATTGGTGACCGAGCTCTCTGGTTCCGAAAGCGTCATCCACTGTAATGTTGGGGGCCAAACCTGGATCTCGCAGTCTCACGGCATACATCCCTTCAAAGTGGGCTCGACAGCCAAACTTTACGTTGACATCGATCAATCACTTTTCTTCGGCCCCAACAACGAGTTTGTGGCATGATGAAGATGATGGAGTATTGCAGCAATTTCCTTCTCCCATTTGGCGAGATCATGATTGATATTTCCCTCGCCCCATGGGGGAGAGGAAGGGGCCCGTCGCGCAGCGATGGGAAGGTGCGGGGGATCAGGTCTCAGAGAACAACGCGTCCTTCCGGCCTCAATGTCGCATGGATGGTTTCTAGCACGCCCTCCAGCGCCGTGAACACATCGGCGTTCCAGAACCACAGCACAAGATACCCCGCGGCTTCAAGCGCCCGTGTGCGCTGCTCGTCATATTCCAGCCGTTCTGAATGTTGCCCGCCATCAAGTTCGATGATGAGTTTTGCGTCATGCTAGCGAAGTCCGCTACATACCCAAGCAATGGCGCCTGGCGGCGAAACTTGAAGCCTCCCATCTGGCGATTGCGCAATCTCGACCACGGAATGGCTTCCGCATCGGTTTGCGATTTTCGCAATGAGCGGGCCTTTGCGTGTGTTGCATCCATCGCCCAATCAGGGCTGCATTCAAGGTCAAAGTCAATACTGAAGCACCTGCTCCCTCTCACCCTCCCAAACTTTGTTTGGGCCCCTCCCTCTCCCCCAAGGGGAGAGGTAAACCATGTTGGATGGCAGAATTACTGATGGCCAAGATCACGCTGAAAGACCTCCGGCATAGTTACAGTGCCACTCCGGCAGGCGATGACGACTATGCCTTGAAACGCATGTCGCTGGATTGGGCTGATGGCGGGGCCTATGCACTGCTGGGTCCCTCCGGTTGCGGCAAGACCACGCTGCTCAATCTCATCTCCGGTCTGCTCATTCCAAGTGAAGGGCAGATCCTGTTTGATGGCCGCGATATTTCCCACACCACGCCCGAACAGCGCAACATCGCCCAGGTATTCCAGTTCCCGGTGATTTACGACACCATGACGGTTTATGATAATTTGGCGTTTCCGTTGCGCAATCGCGGCGTTGGCGAAGCCGAAGTTGACAAACGCGTGCGCGAGATCGCCGAAATGCTCGATCTCACGAAAACCTTAAAGAACCGCGCCTCAGGCCTCACCGCTGACGGCAAGCAAAAAATCTCGCTGGGCCGCGGACTGGTTCGCTCTGATGTCAACGTGATCATGTTTGATGAACCGCTGACGGTGATTGATCCACACTTGAAATGGCAACTGCGTTCGAAGCTGAAGGAACTGCATCAGCGCATTCGCCGCACCATGATCTATGTAACTCACGACCAGACGGAAGCACTCACCTTCGCCGATCAAGTTGTGGTCATGAAAGATGGCGAGGTGGTGCAAACCGGAACTCCCATTGATTTGTTCGAACGCCCCATGCACACGTTTGTGGGCCATTTCATCGGTTCTCCGGGCATGAATGTTTTGCCGTGTGAAGTCAGGGGCGGCAAGGCAAGTTTTGCCGGCCACCCCATCGGCACAGTGAATGCCAGAAACTACAAAGGCAAAGGTCAAAAACTCGAACTCGGCGTTCGTCCCGAATTTGTGAACTTTGCCAAGAAGGGCATTCCAGTTGATATCGTGAAGGTGGCCGATGCCGGCCGCTACCGTATTGTTGAAACCAGGGTTGCAAATAGCAGCATCAAGTTGCTGGTTCCGGAGGGCGACAGTATTCCAGAGGGCAAAGCCCACCTGAGTTTCGATGCATCGCGCGCGCAGATTTATGAAAACGGCTGGATGGTGGGAGCACGCCCATGAGCAGCAAGACAGTCAATCAGAAGGCCTGGTTTCTAGTCGCACCCGTATTTTTGATGGTAGCGTTCAATGCGCTCATACCGCTGATGACGGTGGTGAACTTTTCTGTGCAGGAAACTTTTGGCGACAATGTTTTCACCTGGGCGGGTGTGGCATGGTTTGAGCAGGTGCTGCATTCTGAACGTTTTCACGGCGCGCTGCTCAGGCAAATCTCCTTCTCGGCCATAGTGTTGGCAATCGAAATTCCGCTGGGCCTTGCTATTGCGCTCACCATGCCGCGCAAAGGTCCATGGGTTTCCGTGTGTCTTGTCCTGATGTCGCTGCCGCTTCTCATTCCTTACAACGTGGTTGGCTCCATGTGGAATATCATGGCGCTGCCGGATATCGGCTTGCTTGGGAAAGCCATCAACGCGCTTGGCATCAATTATAACTATACTCGCCAACCAGTCTCCGCATGGTTCACAATTGTGCTGATGGATGTGTGGCATTGGACGTCGCTTGTGGTGTTACTGTGCTACGCGGGGCTCGTTTCCATTCCGGATGCCTATTACCAGGCGGCAAAAGTTGATGGCGCAAGGCCTTGGGCCGTGTTCCGCTACATTCAACTGCCAAAACTCAAGCATGTGCTCACAATTGCGGTGTTGCTGCGCTTTATGGATAGTTTCATGATCTATACGGAAGCTGTGGTGCTGACTGGCGGTGGCCCTGGCAACGCCACGACGTTCCTTTCTATTGATCTGGTGAAAACGGCACTTGGCCAGTTTGACCTGGGGCCAGCGGGCGCCATGTCGATCATCTACTTCCTGATTATCCTGTCGCTCTCGTGGCTGTTCTACACGCTGATGATGAAGAACGAGGAGACGTAACATGAGAAGCTGGACCCGTTTCACTCCTGTTTTTTACATCATCTTCCTGATGCTGCCGATCTACTGGCTGCTCAACATGAGTTTCAAGACGACCAACGAAATCCTCGGCGGATTCTCGATCTACCCGCACGAGTTCACGCTTGAAAATTATGCCAAGATAATCACCGATCCATCCTGGTACATGGGTTATGTGAACTCCATCGAATATGTGGCGATCAATACGGTGCTATCAGTGTCTGTGGCCTTGCCCGCAGCCTACGCCTTCTCGCGCTACCGGTTTTTGGGGGACAAGCACTTGTTCTTCTGGCTGCTATCAAACCGCATGGCGCCGCCGGCGGTTTTTGCATTGCCATTCTTGCAGCTCTATTCTGAAGTGGGTTTGTTCGATACACCGTGGGCTGTGGCGCTCTCCCATACGCTGTTCAACATTCCGCTTGCGGTTTGGATTCTCGAAGGTTTCATGTCAGGTGTTCCCAAGGAGCTGGACGAAACCGCTTTCGTCGATGGCTACTCGTTTCCGCGTTTCTTCGGCCGTATTTTCATTCCAACAATTGCCGCGGGCATCGGCGTTGCCTGCTTCTTCTGCTTTATGTTCTCATGGGTGGAATTATTGCTCGCAAAAACACTCACATCGGTTGCCGCAAAACCTATTGCCGCCGTCATGACAAAAACGGCCAGCACATCGGGCTATGAGTTGGGCCTTCTCGCAGCCGCCGGATCATTGACGTTGATCCCCGGCGCCGTCGTCATTTATTTCGTGCGCAACTACATCGCCAAGGGCTTTGCCTTGGGGCGGGTGTAAGGAGAAAAAATGGAAACCAGCTTTCTCTCATGGATGGCCTGGACCTGGCCCACTGCAGCGTTTTTTGTTTTTGTTGCGGCAAGCATCGCCGCAATGGGCGTCTGGGAATACTACGCGCCGGGCGGCAATCCCCGTCACGGCATCTTCGGATTGGACACAACCCGCGGCGACCGGCTTTTCATAACCCTATTGGGTTCTGCCTTCATATTCCTCGCCTGGCTCGGACTGTTCGGCGTGCCCCTTTGGGGCGGATTGGTGCTGGCGCTGGCCTGGGGATTTGTGGTTTTTAAGTGGGTGTGAAGGAGGGGCAGATTCTGCGCCCGATCCGGCCACAACGTTAAGCTCAAAGGGGAGGCTCGCCATGATTTCGAATCCAGTTCCTTGGCCAAATGGCGCCAAGGTTGCCTGTGCCATTACATTCGATATGGATGCGGACAGTCTTGTTCACATTGAACACCCCAAGGATTCCATCAAGCGGATATCGACGATCTCCATGCTGAAGTATGGGCCGCAGGTCGGTGTGCCCCGGATCTTGGAGGCCTATCGGCGCTACGGGATGAAGCAAACTTTCTTCGTTCCGGCGTGGTGCATTGAGCAATATCCTGAAGCCATTGATGGCATGATGAAGGATGGCCATGAGGTGGGATTTCACGGTTACATTCATGAAGCGCCCAACAGCCTGTCCAAATCCGACGAGCACTATTGGATGCAGCGCTCGATTGACACGATTGTCAAACACACGGGCAAGCGGCCACGTGGCAATCGCTCGCCGCTCTATAATTTCTCGAACAATACTGCAGATCTTCTGGTCAAAGAGGGCTTTCTTTATGACTCGTCATTGATGGCCGATGATGTGCCTTATATGCTGAAGACCAAGAAGGGTGAGTTGGTTGAGATTCCGACGAGCTGGGCAACGGATGACTGGCCGCCCTATGTTCATTCCATTGACCTCAACTACGTGATGCAGATCATGTCGCCGGAGCGCGCGATGGAAGGTTTTCTGGCCGAGTTTGAGGCCATGCGGCAGGCGGGCGGCGGGCTTTGGGTCGGCATCTGGCATCCGTTTGTCAGCGGCAGGCTTTCGCGCTGGTTGCGGGTAGAGAAAATGATTGAATATATGCTGAGCACCAATGAAGTGTGGTTTGCTTCGCTGGAAGAAATTGCCCAGCATATATTGAAGTGCCGGAAGAATGGCTCCTACATGCCGCGCGTAGATGAGCTCCCGTATTACGACAAGCCTGTTGCGCCAAAGCGGACAGCATTGCGCGCCAAGAAAAAATAGAAGATGCCGCGCGTCGTTATTAGCTGGCCATGCCACAGCGGATTGTGGTTCAATGATGAGAGCTATATGATTTCCAGAATGGGCGATTAGGTTCGGCCTTTCCCGGTTTGCCAGGGGAACCCTTCGGTATGGTTTCACTCCAAATCGAATTAAACTTTTGTTTTAATTCATTAATTTCACATGCATTGCCCACACTCAAAATTCGCGCAAATATGTTTGAATGGTCAATCCGAGAAATTGGCCACCAAGGGAGAAGAACAATGAACCGCATGAAATTGTTGACGTTGCTTACCGGTGCTGCACTTGTGCTTGTGGCCGGTGTATCATCAGCTCTGGCTGAAAAATTGGTGATTTCGAATTGGGATGGCTACATGCCCAAGGATATTGCCGAGAAGTTCAAAGCGGAGACCGGAATTGATCTTGAGGTAGCGGTGCACGCGACCAACGAAGAGATCATGGGCAAGGTTACAGCAAGCGGTGGTGAAGGTTTTGATGTTTTGTTCGTGTCTTCGCCATTTGCCGAGGCGTTGAACAAGCTGGGCTTGTTGTCCGCAGTTGATCATGCGAAAATTCCGAATATCGCCAATCTCTATCCGGAGGCCAATCAGCTCTCTCATGATCCGGGAAATACGTTTTCGGTTCCCTATGCATGGGGAACGACGGGCATTTGCTATCGCTCCGATCTGGTCAAGACCGAGCCAACGAGCTGGAACGATCTTCTCAATCCGGCTGAAGATGTAAAGGGCAGGGTCACAATGCTGGCAACGGATCGCTGGCTGATGGCGGCAGGATTTTTGGCAGGTGGCCTGTCTGTCAACACTGTTGATCAGGCCAGCCTCGACAAGGTTCGTGATCAGCTTGTAACGACCAAGAAGAGCTTGCTCTCCTATGACGACACGACCTTCTATTCCAAACTTGTCTCTGGCGAGGCATCTCTGGTTCATGCCTGGGATGGCTGGTGCAACTATGGCATCGCCGAAAACAGCAAGATCAAATATGTGGTGCCGAAAGAAGGATCTGACCTTTGGGTTGACACGATGGTCATCACCAAAGCTTCCAAAAATCCTGATGCAGCTGCCAAGTTCATTGATTTCGTGTTGAAGGCAGACAACGGCAAGTGGGTGGTTGAAAACATCATGTACAAGACTCCCAACAAGGCGGGCATGGACGCTATCGATAAAACCATGCTGGATACCTATCCGAACATGGCGATGGCGCCGGCAGACCTCCTCAAGTACGAACAGCTGCGCGATCTTGGTGATGGCATGAAAGCCTTCTCCAAGACGGTTTCGGAAATCATGGCGGCAAAGTAAGATTGACGGTGTGAGGAGATCAACCGGTGTCCTCACGCATCGCTTCATGGCTGTTGATGATGCCCGGGCTGGCGTGGCTGGGAGTGTTGATGATTGCGCCTTGCCTACTGGTGTTCATACTTGCGTTTTTTGAGCGCGGCACTTATGGAGGCGTCGATTGGAGTGCCGTCACATTTGAAAATTTCAGGCGCGCGGGCGACCCGCTGTATCTTTCCATCCTCGTCGACAGCGCCCGGATTGCTTTGGTTGCCACAGTGATTGCACTGATTATTGGATATCCTGCTGCCTATGCAATAGCGTGGGCGCCTGAACGTTGGCGAACTTCCCTGTTGTTTTTGGCAATTCTGCCGTTCTGGACCAACTACTTGATCCGTACCTATGCCTGGATTGTATTGCTCAATCCCGTGGGATTGATCAACACTGTTTTGATTTATCTGGGACTGATTTCTGAACCGCTGACAATCCTTTACAATGAGTTCGCGGTCATTCTCGGCTTGGTCTACAATTACACTCCGTTTGTCATTCTGGCGATCTACTCGGCGCTGCAGCGGCTTGATCCTTCTTATGCGGAAGCTTCACGCGATCTTGGGGCTGGCGCAGTTACGACCTTCATTCGCATCACGCTGCCATTAACCGCAGCAGGGGTTGCCGCCGGTGCTGTGTTTGTGTTTGTGCTGTCGATTGGCAATTTTGTGACGCCTGATCTTCTCGGCGGTGGCAAGTTTCAGATGATAGGCAATCTCATCTATGACCAGTTTTTGACGGCGCGAGATTGGCCATTTGGCGCCACGCTCTCCGGATTGCTGATTGCTTTGATGCTGCTGCTGCTGATGTTGCAGGCAATAGCCGCAAACCGTGTGCGGGGCGATCATGCCAAGATTGCTTAATGTGCATCTGGGGGCGACTTATTTGTTTCTCTATATTCCAATTGCGGTATTGATGGTGCTTTCGCTCAACAAGGCAGGCCTGCCAACTGCCTGGACGGGCATTTCGTTTGAATGGTACGGGAAGCTCGCTCATAATCCCAAGATATTGGCATCGGCATGGAACTCCATCATTGTGGCCACCATTTCGACGGTGATTGCAACTGTCATTGGAACGATGCTGGCATTGGGGGTTTCGCGCGCCAAGCCGTCGTCCACAAGGGATGCCTTGCTGTTCGCGCCAATGATCATTCCCGATATTGTGCTGGCCATTGCCTTGCTTTCATTTTTCACTTTGATCAAATTTACGCTCGGCTTGCATTCCATCATTCTGGCTCATGTGGTGTTCAACATCGCCTTTGTTTGTGCTGTGGTGCGGGCACGAATGGCCAGTTTCGACTGGTCGCTCGCGGACGTCTCGCGGGACCTGGGAGCCGGGCATTTCACGACCTTTTGGCGCATCACTTTGCCACTCATTCTGCCGTCCGTCATCGCCGCAGCCCTGTTGGCCTTTACGCTTTCCATTGATGAATTTATCATTGCGTATTTTACGGCTGGAGCGGGCCAATCTTCGACTACACTGCCGATGCAGATCTATTCCATGATCCGTTTTGGCGTTACGCCTGAGATAAATGCCATGGCGAGCATTGTGATGTTTGTGAGTTTTATTCTGGTGTTTCTGGCGCAACGCTTGAATAGTGGACGCATTCCTGGAGCCTGATGGGAGGAAGATATGGCAACTCAAGCCGTCAAGAAAAAGAAGAAGGTGATTGCGTTGTTTCCGGAAGCGGCTTTTGGTCCGGCGCTGAATTCGGTGGGCATCGGCCAGGCGCTCAAGAAACTTGGTCACAAGGTGGTGTTTTTGTCGGACCCGGGCTTTCTGGATATTTACAAAGGGTATGGCTTCGAGGCCCACGCCGTAAATTTGTCGGAGCCTTTGCCACCGGAGGAAATGGCCAAGTTCTGGATTGATTTCATCAATGGCCACATTCCGAATTTTCGCAAGAGCCCGTATGACCAGATTGACAACTATGTGAAGGGGTGTTGGGAGATGATTGTTGAAACGGCGAAGTGGGCGGAAAAGGATTTGCCGGGCGTTCTGGCGAATGTGAAACCGGATGTGGTCTGCGTCGATAATGTCATTCTTTTTCCTGCGATCAAGCGTTATGCGCGGGATAACAAAAAGCCCTGGGTTCGCATAATTTCCTGCTCAGAAAATGAGATCGAGGATCCGGCTATTCCACCTCACCTGTCGGGTTGTGGCGAGAATGACAAGAAGGGTTTTGCGAAGTACCGGAAACACTTCAACGCGACGATCAAACCCATCCATGATAACTTCAACGCTTTCTTGAAATCAGTCGGCGAAAAAAAATACCCATTGGGGCAGTTTTTTGAAGCCTCTCCTCACATGAATATTCTGCTTTATCCAAGCGCCGTGAAATTCAAGCGCAAACACAAACTTCCGGCGAAACAATTCCAATATCTTGAGGGCTGTGTTCGAAGGGATGCGCCTTACAAGGTTCCAAAGTTCGGATCGAACAACGATAGGCCGCTGCTCTATGTGAGCTACGGTTCGCTGGGTTCAGGCGATACCAAGTTGCTCAAGCGCGTTATCGCGGTTATCGGCAAGATGCCGGTGCGAGCCTTGGTCAATGTCGGTGATTATCTGGATCAATACACGGATATTCCATCTAATGTGATCATCGACAAATGGTATCCGCAACCTTCGGTAATTCCGAAAGTCGATGGCGTCATTCATCATGGTGGAAACAACTCGTTCACCGAGTGCCTGTATTTCGGCAAGCCCGCAATCATCATGCCCTATGTTTGGGACGGCCATGACAATGCGACGCGGGTTCAGGAAACTGGCCACGGTTTCAAAGTTGATCGTTATGAATGGATAGAAGAAGAATTGGCAGCCAAGATCATGGCAATGCTGACCGATAGAAAAATGAAAGCCAAATTGCAGAAAACATCGAAATCGATGCGGGCGAAACATGGACCGACAGTGGCGGCAAAGGTGATTGACGGGCTCACGCGCAGGAAGATTTCCTGATCGGCTACATAGAAACCAGTGGATTGAGCAATAGCTGCAATTATAGTTCAATTGCCCAGCCTAATTTTTAGGCAAACTCACGTGTTGCGATGGCCATTCATTGCAGATTTTCAAGAAGCCGCTGGTCATATTATGAGAGTGCCAACATATTGGGTAGAGCGTGCTTGACAGCGTGCGGCATTCTGTCAGGATTGCCAATGGGGGATGCTGGCTTGCCCACATGAACGAGCAGGCTTGCGCATAAGCAGTAGAAGCTTTTTATGGGAGTGAAACGTATGCTTGAAGATATTATCAAGGAAGCCCAGACCCGTCGGAATGTTTTTAAGACCATCGGAGCGTCAACGCTGGCTGCTGCACTGTTTGCAAACGCGGGATTTGATCCAGCCATGGCGCAGGCTCTGGCGCCAGCAGGAAAGCCAATGAAGGCGGCATTCTCCAATGCTGGCCTGCAAGCCACATGGTGTGCACAGGGCAAGCAGGCAGCTGAAGCCTGGGGAAAGCTCATGAATGTTGAGATTACCTGGTTCGACGGTGAACTCGCAGCTACCAAACAACGCGCCGCCATCGACAACATGGCAACCCAGAAATGGGATTTTGTGGCCATTCAGACATTTGGTATTGGCACTTTAACTGACCCTATCCAGAAGATGATTGATGCTGGTACACCGGTCATCGCCATGGACACGCTGGTTGCTCCTCCAGGCACGATCGCCATCCACACTTTCATTGCGCCCGACAACATCATGATGGGTTCTGCTGTAACCAGTCAGATCATGAGCGCTATCAAGGGCGAAGGTACAATTGTCATGACGCAAGGCGCGCTTGGTCATTCGGGAGCGCAAGGCCGCGCGACTGGATTCAAGAATGTTCTTGCGGCCTATCCGAATGTGAAAATTCTCAACGAAGAACCGGCGGATTGGGATGTGACGAAAGTTGCCCGTATCTGGGATTCTGTGCTTACCCAGAACGAGAAAATCTCGGCAGCCTTCTTCCACAATGATGACATGGCGCTTGCGGCCTACAACGTGATGAAGGCCAAAGGCCGCACGGATATCATCATCGGTGGTGTTGATGCCATGGCGCCGGCGGTGAACGCGGTGCTTGAGGGCACCATGCTGGCAACGGTGCGCAACCCTTCCTGCCGTATACATGGTTGGGCGGTGGCGGCCGGTGTCGCAGCTGTGCAGGGTGGAGAAAAGGCAGGCAAGGACATTCCAGATTTCATCCTCGCGGATGGACCTGTTATCACCAAGGAGACAGCGCCGGGCCACCTCTGGCTTCAGAAGAACTTCCTAATCTGAGTTTTTCATGAATATTCAATTGATGAGTGGGGGTGGCTTGCTGCCCCTGCTCAAATTATCAAACGTATCAAAATCGTTTGGCGGCATTGCGGCGCTGAAGGATGTTGATTTTGAACTCCATGCGGGTGAAATTCATGGACTTGTTGGCGAAAATGGAGCCGGCAAGTCTACAACCATGAAAATTATTGCCGGTGTCTATGCCGACTATGAAGGCGAAATGCGCGTTGATGGCACGCAAGTGCATTTTCGCTCGGCCCGCGATTCACTCGGCGCTGGCATCGGCATGGTGCACCAGGAGCTCTCTACCATTCCTGACCTCACCGTCGCCGAAAATGTGTTTCTGGGTCACCAACCACTCACCAGATTTGGAACCGTGGACTGGCCGCGCATCAATCAGGAGGCGGCACGGCTCATCGCAAGCCTGGGCCTGGATATTGACCCCACAACCCGCATGGGTTCGTTGCCCGTGGGGCTCCAGCAACTGGTTGAGCTTTCACGCGTTTTGTTTTCGGGCGCGCGCATGATTATTCTTGATGAACCTACGTCGGCGCTATCGCCACCGGAAGTTAAACGCCTTTTTGAGGTATTGCGAAAGATCAAGGCGGAAGGCCGTGGCATCATTTTCATCTCGCATTTCCTCGACGATGTGCTGGAGATTTCGGATACGGTTACGATTTTCAGAAATGGCCGCAAGGTAGCGACCGAGAGTGCGGCATTGCTCACCAAGGATGCTGTCATATCCCATATGATAGGGCGTGGATCGATTGGCATGCATATGGGCGAAAGCGCTGATCTCACCAGCAATGATGCAAAACCTGTAGTGCTGGAAGCACAATCCATCAGCGATGGAAAATTGTTGCGGGATGTTTCGCTCAAGCTGCGTGCTGGCGAAATCACTGGCGTCTATGGCTTCATGGGGTGCGGGCAGATCGAGCTGGCGCGCGCTTTGTTCGGAAAGATCAGGCTGAAGCGCGGGCATCTGGTGCTCGACGGCGCCACGCGGTCCTTTAAATCGACGGCAGCAGCGCGGGGAGTGGGCATTGCTTTCGTGCCAGAGAACCGGCGCATGATGTTGTTTCGAACCGAGCCCGTGTTCAAGAACATCTCCATTGCCATTCTTGAGCGCATCCATCGCTTGTGGCTCAAGCCAAAGGCCGAGGGCAGGATCGCCTCAACGCGCGCCGCAGACCTGCAAATCAAGCCGCCAAACCCCAATATGCTGCTTGGGTCACTTTCTGGCGGCAACCAGCAAAAAGTCGCTTTGGCCAAATGGCTTACGCATCTGCCAAAAGTGCTTATCCTCTCGGAGCCAACGCGCGGCATGGATGTGGGGGCAAAGGAAGACGTGATCCGCATTGTCAAGGACTTGCGCGACCGGGGCGTTGCCATCCTTGTGCTCTCGACGGAACCGGAAACAATCCTGACGTTGGCCGACAGGGTGAGTGTGCTGCGCAAGGGCACCGTGGCGAAAGAATTCAGCAGCGGGACGATTCACAAGGCCGATCTTCTGGCGGCGGCATAGGGGGCACTGAACATGGACGCGACGCAAGCTCAACACTCCGGCCGTGTCAGGGCCTTCCTTACTGATCAGCTCCGTAACATTGCACCCGTATTCACCCTGCTTGCGCTAATTACCTTTTTTTCACTCGCAAGCCCCTCGTTTTTCACCACCGTAAACTTCATGAATATCTTCTCGCAAATATCCATCACGGCGATTATTGCCGTGGGCCTCACCTATGTCATTCTCACAGCCGAAATTGATTTGTCGGTCGCAGCCGTGGCCAACGCCGTCGGCATCACGATCGCCTATTTCACCATTCAGCCCGACTATGTGAATATAGCCAACCTCCCGTTGCCCGGCATTATCGCCATCGTGCTGACCCTTCTCACGGCGCTGGCGTTCGGCTTGATCACAGCATTTGGCGTAACTTGGATTGGAATTCCGTCTTTCATCATGACGCTTGCCATCATGCAGATTGCCAATGGCGTGTCAGCGCTGCTGGTTCGTGGCCAGATCGCCTATTCCTATCCGGACTTTGTAACCATGCTCGGTTCGGGTTCCATCTTCGGCATCCGCTGGACGATTATTGTGGCAATCCTGTTTCTGGGTTTCGGCCATCTCGTGCTCACCTACACGCGTTTTGGCCGCTACATCTACATGACTGGCGGCAACCGCGAGGCAGCCGAATATTCCGGCGTGAACGTCAAGCTGATCATTGGCTCCGTCATGGTGATTTCAGCGGTTTGTTCCGGCATTGCAGGCATGCTGGCTGTTGCCTATTTTGGCTCAGCCCAGCAGAACCAGTTCGACAGCTATCTGCTGGATGCAATTGCGGCGGTTGTTGTGGGGGGCACAAGTCTGTTTGGCGGTCGGGGCGGCATTGGAAATACCATTGTCGGATTGCTGGTGCTGGGTGTCCTCAACAATGGTCTTGATCACATCCAGATTGATAGCTTCCTCAAGATTCTGATTCGCGGGCTCATTCTTCTGACAGCGCTGATTATCAATGTTTATGCGCAGAGACTAAAGGAAACGGCGTGAATTTCGAGAATGTGTAGACAATGAGATTGTTGCCAAGATCATGGGCATGCTGACAATAAGGTCTTTAGCGGTTGCGTTGATGATCGTGGGGTGGTTTGACGCAGCAGTTCCAGCCGTGGCACAACCCGTGCGGAGTTATGATCTGGCATTGGTGCTGGCGGTTGATTGTTCAGGCAGTGTTGATGGTGGTGAATACAGGATTCAGATTGATGGAATTGCCGCTGCTTTTCGGGATCCCGAGGTCATTGCAGCTGCGATCTCTGGACCGAACAGGAAAATCATCGTCAACCTCATGGCCTGGGGTGATCCCGACTATCAAAAGTTTGCCAGTGGATGGTTTGAAATTAGCTCGCCCCAAGAGGCGGAAATATTTGCGAGCATGGCTGATCGGTTTGAATATCGGACCGGGGGCGGAACCGGCATTGGCATCGCCATGGCCTACGGAATTGCCCTCATTGAGAACAGCAATTTTGTAACATTGCGCAAAGTGATTGATGTGTCGGGTGACGGCATTGAGTCATATGAGATTAGGCCGCCAAAATTCCTGCTGCCGGATGCCCATCGGCTGCGAATAAAAGCAGGCATCGTGGTCAATGGTTTGGCGATCACGACAGACGATCCTGGACTTGATGCCTACTACCGCGAAAATGTTGCAGGGGGTCCCGGAAGTTTTGTTATGGATATTGATGATTACCGTGATTACCCCGAATCGATAAAGCTGAAGCTATTGCGCGAAATCCGTCCGCTCACGGCTTCACTGGAGATTGACAATGCCCGATAGCTTCAACTCATCTGCTCCTCATCTCGACAATCCGGCGACTTTTGGCGGCCCCTTCAAAGATTGGGGCGTTATTCCAACCATGATCGCAGGAGAGTCCCGGACCAGCGGCCTGGTGATATTCAAGGGACCAGATGGCCAGAGTGAAACAGGGATTTGGATTTGCACGCCGGGGTATTGGAATTGCCATGTGACCAGTGATGAATTTTGTCATTTTCTGCTGGGGCGCTGCACTTACACCCATGAGTCTGGTGAAGTGATTGAGGTTGTTCCTGGTACGGTCGCGTTTTTTCCAAAGGATTGGAAAGGCACATGCCGCGTGGATGAAACTATTCGCAAGGTTTACATGATCAGGTAGGTCCAACGGAGCCGTCAGATGTCCGCAGCAGAAGGTGGAGAGCTTTATCACGGCAAAATGATTGACATGCTGGGGGCTGTTTGGGGCGATGGATGGCTTTCGCCCGGCGGCCCCGACGAAATTGCGAGGTTGCTTGAAGGCATTGAGCTCGATGGAAAATCGGTTCTCGATATCGGTTGTGGGGCAGGGGGCATTGATGTGTTGCTTGTGGAGAAACATGGCGCCTCTTACGTTACGGGCATTGATGTTGAGGATACTGTTCTTGCTCATGCGCGTGCGCAAGCAGCGAAGGCCGGGTTCGCTAACCGCATTGGTGTTGTAAAAGTTGTTCCGGGTCCCTTGCCATTTCCGCCGCAGACCTTTGATATTGTATTCAGCAAGGACTCAATTGTTCATATCTCTGACAAGCATACATTGATGCGTGATGTGTTCCGTGTGCTGAAACCGGGCGGATGGTTTGTCGCCTCTGATTGGCTGATTGGGCATGACAACGAGCCAAGCGATGCGATGAAGGCATATATCGCATCTGAAGGCCTGGATTTTGGCATGGCATCATCCAGCCGTTATGCCGATGCGATGCACCAGGCTGGTTTTACGCATGTGGAAACACGCAGTCGAAATGCCTGGTATTGCGAACGAGCGGAACAGGAGTTGGCCGCGATGAAGGGCCCGCTTTATTTGCAGATTTCTGAAAAACTTGGCCGGGAATTTGTCGATCACAACATTCAGATTTGGTCTAACATGTTGGGCGTATTGCGATCAGGCGAACACTGCCCGACGCACCTCGGGGCGCAGAAACCTGCCTAGCGGCGCAATCCGTTGGCATCGAAATGTTGCGGAAAGAAAGCTGCAACGCAGGCAAATACTGTTCGCAAGGCTTCCTCGCTGGAATAGGGCGTGGAAACGGTTATGAGGTCGAGCCACACGCCTTCAACGGTTACGCGAATGACGCGCGCGACCAGGACAGGATCAAGCGCATAGCCCCCACTTGCAATCAGGCGCGAACAAATTTTTTCGAGTTCCTGAATGTACTCCATATCATTGGCGCCACACATCTGCTGATAGATTGGCCGGCTTTGCGCCTCTCCCCAAAAGGCGCACCAGGCAACGAGCTTGTCGGGATGGCAAATTCTGTCATTGAAGTCTGCCAGCAGCAGGCAGTTCAGTTGCTCCTCGGGTGCGTCAGGCGCAGTTGCAAGCGCTGTTGTCCAGTTCTCGCGATACTCATCTGCCATCAAAAGAAGTGTTTCGGTCAGAAGTTTTTCCTTGGTCTCAAAATGGAAGTTCAGCAAGCCATGGGAAAGACCGGCAGTGACGGCAACTTCGGTGAGCGTGGTTTGGGAATAGCCACGCTTGGCCAAGGTCTTGATCGTGGCGTCCATGATCTGTTGTCGGCGGTGTTCGCGGCTGGCTTTTCGTGGCGCCAAAAGTAGTTTTTTGCTCAAAGCGGCTTTGACCATGATCATCTCGAATTCATTTAATTCGTTGAATTTGCGTGGTTATCTTATTTTGATTGACAATCCAGTCAAAATCAAGCCAAAATTCGCGTGGGAGATGGAAATGGAGCAGAATCTGAAACTTGAGGCTTCTTCGCCTTTGTTGGATCACAGCCCAAAGAGCCTTCCTGCCAAATTTTACTATGACGCAGCGCATTTCGACCAAGAGATGAAGCAGGTTTGGGCCCGTAACTGGGTCTATGCCGGGCGCGCTAATGAGCAAGCGGCCATGACCGTGCGGCGGCTTACAGTTGCTGGCCAGAATCTCATTCTCGTGAAAGATCATGCTGGCGCATTCAGTTGTTTTCACAATACCTGTCGGCACCGCGGGTCTGAGCTTTGTCAGGCGCAAGAGACAAAACTGAAATCAAAACTCATCTCGTGCCCGTATCATGAGTGGTCCTATGATCTCAGCGGCAATCTTGTTCGAACGCCATTTGTCTCAGTGAGCGCGGATTTCAAAAAAGAAGAACACAGCCTCTTTCGCGTTCATGTCAGGCAATGGAATGGTTTTGTTTTTGTGTGTCTTGCGGATGAGGCGCCCAACTTTGATCAGGCGCCAGATTTGGGGACGGCGGCTTTGGATAACTGGCCGATGGAAGAGTTGGTTACTGGCCACATATTGGTGAAAGAGATTGCCTTTAACTGGAAAATATTCTGGGAGAATTACAATGAATGCCTGCATTGCCCCGGCATTCACCCGGAACTTTGTGATACTGTTCCAGTCTATAGCCGCGGCTACATGGCGCCCAATGAAGATCCGAGTTGGACGCCGGGTACTCCGGCACACAGTTCCGCTCTTAAGGCAGGCGCCAAGTCGTGGACGATGAACGGTCAACCTTGTGGGCCGGAATTTTCCAAACTTTCTCCGCAACAGAGAGCCAACGGGCATAACTTTGTAACGCTTTTACCCACGATGTATGTCGTGGCTCATGTAGACTATGTGCGCGCGGTTTCAATGAGGCCGGTGGGTCCAGAACGCACAGAAATTCGCGCCGAATGGCTGTTTCCAGTGGACACACTCAATGCGCCAGACTTTGACCTTGCCAACGTGACGCAATTTGCAACCACGGTGATCTCACAAGACAGCGCTGCCTGTGAGATGAACCAACGGGGCTTGCGATCTTCCAAATTTGAAAGTGGCAGGCTCATGCCACAGGAATTTGATGTCTACCGGTTTCAGCAATGGGTTCTCGCACAATTGGAAAAGAGGTGAAGTTATGCAATCCGCCGTCAGCACTGCAAGCGTTGAGTTGTCAAATGATTGGGACCGCCGGGGTTTGCCCGCTTGGACCTATCACAACGCGGCGTATCTGGAGCTTGAAAAGAAGGAACTCTTTCAAACTCACTGGCAGATCGCAGGTCACGTGAGCAATGTGCCAAAGGCTGGCGATTATTTCACGCTGGATATCTGTGGCGAACGAGCGCTGATCATTCGAAGTGATGACAATGAAATTCGGGCATTTCACAATTTGTGCCGGCATCGCGGTTCGCGCGTTGTTGCGGAAAAGCAGGGCCACTGCAAAAATGCTTTGGTCTGCCCGTTCCATGGCTGGGTTTACAATCTTGACGGAACTCTGCGCGGCGCCGCCCGGCCACAGAGTTTCAGTGCTCTGGACAAAAATGAGTTTGGCTTGAAATCGATTGAACACGAGATCTGGAAGGGCTTTATTTTTATCCGGTTCAGGAAGGGGCCTCAGCCTTCTGTTGACCTGCTGATGCGACCATTCTCGGAAGATTTGTCTGACTATCAGATGGAAGAGCTGGTGCCTGCCAGCGGGTTCAATGAGCAAATATCACCGGTCAATTGGAAGTCCGTGCGGGACGTTGACAATGAAGGCTACCATGTTGCCATGGCGCATCCGGCATTGCAGGATCTCTATGGTTCAACGTATTATGACATGCCTTTCAAAAGTGGACTTAGTTATTCGGAAGGCCGGTATAATGCACATGCAGGGCGAAGCTGGAGCGTTCGCAATTATATGAAGATAGCGCCTGAGCAGAAATGGCTGCCTGAAAACAAGCGAAAGGTTTGGTCTTATTATGGCTTGTTTCCCAACGCTGTGTTTTCGACAATGCCGGAAACTGTTCAGTTCTATCAGGAGTTTCCACTAACGACTGATGCCACGCTGTTGCGAAGCGCTGTCTATCGACGGCCAGTAGAAAGCCGGCCCGAGCGGCTGGCCAGGTATCTGTCAGCGCGCATTGACCGTGAGACCTATGCGGAGGACATTCAGCTTTCAATCTGGTCCAATGAATCTATGAGGTCGTCAGCATTTCAGGGGTTTCATCTTTCGGATCTCGAAAAAGGTGTTCGCAGCCATCACGATCACCTCCGCAAGGTTTTGCCTGTGGTCAACATGGATGAGCCGCCGTCTGATACGGAGATGGCGAAAACAAACACGAGGCTGCATGCTAACACGTAAGTAGAGGACTAGGGACATGAACAAGATAAGCAGACGGACAGCGCTTGGTGCAATTGCGGCGGCGACAACACTTTCAATGCCATATATCCGGCGAGCCAACGCACAAGATGCGGTGCTCAATGTCTATAATTGGGCGGACTATATCGGTGAAACGACGATTGAGGATTTTCAGAACCTGACGGGAATATCGGTCGCCTATGACACCTACAGTTCCGTCGAGGATATGCAGGCCAAGATGCTTGCAGGCAGCACTGGCTATGATGTCGTTGATCAGGCGGGTCTTGGAATTCCGGATTTTCTGAAGGCTGGAATTTACGACAAGCTTGATCGCGGCAAATTGCCGAGTTGGGGCAATCTTGATCCGGAGGTTTTGCGTATTCTCGCCAATTGGGATCCCAACAATGAGCATGGCATTCCCTATATGTGGGGCTCAGTGGGGATCACCTATAATCTGGACATGGTGAAAGAGCGGCTGCCGGACGCTGATCTCGAGTCGCTCGACACTGTATTCAAACCTGAAAACGCGGCAAAGCTCGCAGATTGCGGCATTTCAATTCTTGACAGCCAGACAGACCTCTTTCCAATGCTCCTGAAGTATTTGGGCAAGGACGGAGACAGCCAGAATGTGGCGGATTATGACGCGGTCGTGGAGTTGTTCAGGGGTATTCGCCCCCACATCCGAACCTTTGACAACACAAATTACCTGAACGCACTTCCGAACAAAGAACTCTGTGCCGTTAACAATTGGTCTGGTGACTATTCAACGGCGAAGGCCCGTGCAGCGGAAGCTGGCGTTGAAATTAATCTGGGCTATTTTGTGCCAAAGACCGGGTCCCCTGCCTGGGTGGATTGCCTCTGCATTCCGTCGGATGCCAAGAACAAGGAGAATGCTTACAAGTTCCTGGAATACATGCTGCAGCCGGAGGTTATTGCCAAATGCACAAATTATACAAATTATGCCAACGGCAACTTGGCATCGAAGCCATTTGTTGATCCGGCAGTGCTGGCCAATCCTGCTGTCTATCCAAACGCTGAGGTTATCAAAAGACTATGGGCGCCAAAACCGTTCAATGAAGAGCAGGACCGCGTCATGACGAGGGCCTGGCAGACGATTAAGACCGGATAGTCATATGCAGGACGGCGAAGGGCAAACGCCCTTTATTCGCATAGAAACTGTCTCCAAGAAATTCGGCGCGTTTGCTGCCGTTGACAATGTATCGATCGATATATTCAAGGGCGAACTGTTCGCGTTGCTTGGCGGTTCGGGTTGTGGGAAAACCACGTTGCTGCGCATGCTTGCTGGTTTTGAAAGACCCTCCGCCGGGCGTATTCTTATTGACGGTCAGGACATGACCAATACTCCGCCCTATGAACGCCCAGTCAACATGATGTTCCAATCCTATGCGTTGTTCCCGCATATGACGGTCAAGCAAAATGTCGGTTACGGCCTTAAGCATGACAACATGACGACCACCCAGCGGCGCGACCGCGTTGACCACATGCTTGACCTCGTCCAGCTCACGGCACTGGCTGAACGCAAGCCCCACCAACTATCGGGCGGGCAGCGGCAGCGGGTGGCACTGGCGCGGTCGCTCTCCAAGCAACCGAAGGTTCTGCTTCTTGATGAACCTTTGGGCGCATTGGACAAGAAGCTGCGCGAACATACCCAGTTCGAGATCATGAACATTCAGGAGAAGACAGGCATAACCTTTATCGTCGTGACCCATGATCAGGAAGAAGCCATGACCCTGGCTTCCCGCATCGCGGTCATGGACAAGGGTGTAATTCGCCAGATAGGCACTCCGTCGGAAATTTATGAATATCCCGAGAGCCGCTTTGTGGCGGATTTCATCGGCTCCACAAATATGTTTGAAGGGAAAGTTTCTGCTTCCAACAAAGGCATCATCAAAGTCGATGTGCCAAAACTTGGTGGCGCCATTGAACTTGCGTCCAACCTCGTTCTGTCTCGTGGCACTAAAGTATCTGTTGCTGTGCGACCTGAGAAGATTCTGATCTCGCGCACAAAGCCCGCTGATGGCGAAAACGTTTTCGCGGGCGTGGTTCGCGACCTGGGATACTTTGGCAAAGATTCCCTATACCGGGTCAAGTTGCCAACTGATCTTCTGATCTCGGTCAACAATGTCAATGCCAAGCGAGTTGGCGCATCTGATCGCGTTGCGCAATGGGAAGACAAGGTTTGGCTGTCATTTGATCGCGCCTCGGCAATTCTCCTGACTGAGTGATGCCATGACTCAAGGAACGCTTGAACGTCTTCAGGAGTGGTTCCATCTCAAGGGATGGCGGAAGTTCATTATTTCCATCCCCTATGTCTGGCTCGTCGCGTTTTTCATGGTTCCGTTCATCATCGTAATTGGAATGAGCCTGGGTGTCAGGACCGCCACATCGCCTCCTATCGGATATGGCTCTGAATGGCCTTTTGTCACGCTCGACAACTATGGCCGCCTGTTCACAGATTCCCTTTATATTCGCGCTTATCTCATATCCATTTACAACGCCGCGATTGCAACTGTGTTGTGCCTCTTGCTGGGATACCCGATGGCCCTTTGCATTGCGCGAAGCAGCAGGTCCTGGCGCAACATTTTGTTGATGCTGGTCATCCTGCCGTTCTGGACCTCCTTCTTGCTGCGCGTTTATGCGTGGATCGGCCTGATGGGCACCAACAGCTGGTTCAACAAGGGCTTGACTGCGATCATCAATTCCATTGTTCCGGTCGAACAGGCCTTCAAGTTCATCCCGATGATGAGTACAAATTTTGCGGTTGTGCTGGTGCTGGTCTATTCTTATCTGCCATTCATGATATTGCCGCTCTATGCCAACCTGGAAAAGCTGGACGGAACCTTGAATGAAGCGGCGATGGATCTGGGCTCCAGGCCCTATCAGGTCTTCAAGGACATCACTTTGCCTCTCTCAATGCCGGGCATCATTGCTGGCGGACTCCTGGTTTTTATCCCTGCGTCGGGCGAACTGATCATACCCAGCCTGGTCGGCAATGCATCAGATCCAATGATAGGGCGTCTGATCAACGATGAATTTTCTGCCGCCCGCAACTGGCCGATGGCTTCTGCGGTTGCCGTTGCGCTGTTGGTCATGTTGGTGCTTCCCATGATGCTTTACAGCTATTTTGAGACCAAAGCGCAGGCTGGGCAGGACGGACACTCATGAATCGCCGCCCGGTATTTCTGATTTCCTGCCTGTGCTTTGGGTTTGCCTTCTTTTATGTGCCCATCCTGTCGATGATATTTTTCTCGTTCAACAAGTCGCGGCTGGCAACGGTTTGGGGTGGGTTTTCAGTTCAATGGTATGGAAAGCTGTTCAACAATGATCAGATTATCAAGGCTGCGGTTCTGTCTCTCAAAATTGCGCTGACGAGTGCCACCTTTGCCACGATTATTGGCGCCATGGCTGGCATTGCACTTGCCCGTTTCCGCGCCTTCAGAGGCAAGACGCTGTTTACAGGCCTGGTTACCGCGCCCCTGATCATGCCGGAAGTGATCACGGGAATATCGTCGCTCATGCTGTTCATCATGATGGCCGAGTGGATCGGATGGCCTGGAAGCAGGGGCTTCACAACCATAACAATTGCGCACATTACATTCTCCATGACCTATGTCACCACAATCGTGCAGTCTCGTCTGTCGTCCATGGATATTTCAGTGGAGGAGGCTGCCATGGATCTGGGCTCCAAGCCGTGGCAGGTTCTCACAGATATTACGTTGCCCATAATTTTCCCGGCGCTGCTTTCGGGTTGGCTGCTGGCGTTCACAATTTCGCTGGATGATGTGGTGATCACAAACTTCACCACCGGTCCGGGCTACACCACGTTGCCTATTTTGATTTGGAGCAAAGTCAGATTGGGCGTGACGCCAGATATCAATGCGCTGGCAACAGTCATTGTTCTTGTTGTCGCCATCGGTGTCGCTCTTGCTGGCTACATTATGCACCGCTCCGAACGGCAGCGGGAAAGGGACATCCAATTGGCCATTGCTTCAAACAAGTAGGGTTGCATGACTTGCGTTGAAACCAGCGAAGATAGATTGCAGGCCGCGCTGCTCAGTACTCCCTTGGGTGAATTGCATTCGGGGCGCGTGCGATATGCGGCTGCCATGTATTTTTACCAGCAGCGAAGGATTACTGAACAGGTGTTGGAAATCTACCGCGAATGTCTGAAAGATGATTGGGCTGATGCTAAATCCAGGCTGATGAGATTGGAACCGGGCTGTGAACTGCCGTCAATCGAATAGGCTGGGTATCTCAACCGCAAACAGAGGCTCGGCAACTCCTTTGACCCCTGGCCTGATTGCGAACAGGTCGCCGGACTGGGGCCAGTTTTTCAGGGCATCGGGGCTCATGCCATCCCTGGCGGTGGTGACAAAAAGGGTTTTGTAATCCATGCCCCCAAATCCCACTGTTGTTGCGTAGGGAACCGGAACCTGGACAACCTGCAGTCTTTCGCCTCTTTTGCTAAATCTGGTAACCCGAGCGCCGCCCCAATGGGCCACCCAGAGGCAGTCTTCCTCATCAACGACCACACCGTCGGGCATGCCTTCCTCTTGCAGATAGCTGATGAACTTTCGCCGATTGCGCGGGTGGGGATCGTTCTCAGCAATGTCGTAAGCGTAGGTTTTGCGGGCAGCACTATCGTTGAAATACATTGTCTTGCCATCAAGCGAGAAGGCGGGACCATTGGCAACGGCAAATCCCACGTCACCCAGATAACATCTACCATCGGGCATTACACACCATAGGGCGCCCCGCGGGTCTTCTTCCTTGTGGTGAGAGGTTCCCACCCACAATCTGCCAAAACGATCAACCTTGCAGTCGTTGTAAATGACATCGCCGCGGCCCTGCTCGGGATGGGCAAATGTCTCAAGCGCTCCGGTTTCCATGTTGAGGGTGTACAGGCCCTGTGGGTGGCTGATGATGAGGAGTTCCGGAATGGTGGTGGCAACGATCGCGCCAAGCGGTGCTTTTAAACCGATGGGGCGGACGACAGTTTCATTGCTGACCGGGTCATGGATAAAAAGCTGAGGTGCGAGCAGGTCTATCCACAGCAACCGCTGGGACGCCTCGTGCCAAATCGCCGCTTCTCCCAGCTTGTTCTGTGCCGGATAAATATTGCGCAAAATTGACACCTTATGCTCCTGTCTTGACTCGGTGTAGATTCGTCCCGCAGTGTCCAGTTTAAGGTGCTTGGCAATGAGTGTAAACAATACTCCGAACCGCTGGCGGCGTTACGCCCAATGGGATGAGCGTCCACTACGATTGGACAAGTTCGCGGCTGAAGACGCGGCGAATGGCTTTTCGGCTTTCAGCAGCCCGGCAGACCCCAAGCCCGCTGTTTCCATAAAATCTGGTCGGATAGCCAGCATGGACGGCGTATTGGCTCATGACTTCGATATGATTGATGAGTTTATTGCGCGTCACCACATGGACCCCGAAATTGCGCCAGAAGCGATGGCCATGGATTCGGGTCTGGTGGCGCGGATGTTGGTTGACATGAACGTGCCGCGCGAAGTGCTTGTCAGGTTGGCGCATGGCATGACGCCGGCAAAACTTGCTGACGTGGTTTCCCGCCTCAACGCGCTGGAAATTGCCTTTGCCTATTCCAAGATGCGGGCCCGCAAGACACCGGGTAATCAGGCCCATGTGACCAATGCGAAGGATGATCCCTTGCAGCTTGCCGCTGATGCTGCAACCGCCGTTGCGTTCGGCTTCGATGAAATTGAAACGACCATGCGGGTTTCGCGCAATGCGTGGTCCAATGCAGTTGCCTGCGCAGTTGGGGGATCGGTGGGGCGCTGGGGCACATTGTTCCAGTGCTCGAGCGAGGAAGCCGAGGAACTTCGCATCGGCATGGCAGGCTTTACATCTTATGCCGAAACGGTTTCAGTTTATGGCACGGAGAAAACCTTTGTTGATGGCGATGACACGCCGTGGTCGAAGGCATTTCTTGCGGCTGCCTATGCCTCACGCGGCATAAAAATGCGCTGCACGTCAGGTGCTGGTTCTGAATTGCTGATGGGGTTTCACGAGTCGAAGTCACTGCTCTATCTAGAGGCGCGCTGTCTGTGCCTGCAGCGCGGCATGGGTGTTCAGGGTACCCAGAACGGCGGCATTGATGGTGCGCCGCTTACGGCAACAATGCCAGGCGGCGTGCGCGAGCTGATGGCAGAAAATCTGATAGCTGTCTGGCTTGATCTTGAATGTGCATCAGGCAATGACGCGCGCTCGACTGAGTCAGAGATCCGGGTTGGCGCAAAGATTTTGCCATTTCTGATTGCTGGCTCAGATTTGATTTGCTCGGGGTTTGGGTCAATTCTGGCCTATGACAACTCCTTCAATCCTTCGCTGCTCAATGGCGAAGAACTGGAAGATTTTCTGGTTTTGCAACGCGATTTTGAGGCTGATGGCGGATTGACACCTTTGCCGGAAGAGCGGGCCTTGGATTTGCGCAGCCGTGCGGTTGAGGCGATCTCGGCAGTGTTTGAGGAATTGGGACTAAGCACTCCCACTGCGGACATGAAGCAAAGTGTAGTTGTGGCTTCTGGTTCGGATGAAACGCGGAGTTATACGCCGCGCGACGTGGCGGGCATCAGTGAAGCGATCAAGGCTCGCGAAATCACGGTGATCGACGTGATCAAGGCCTTGGCCAAACGGGGTTATGCGGAGGAAGCCAACAATTTACTTTCGCTCGTCAAACTTCGTGTTTCAGGGGACTATCTGCAAACCTCGGCCATGATCCGCAAAGGCCGAATTGTCAGCGCCGTGAATGACCCGAATACTTACCAGGGGCCTGGCACAGGTTACCGGGTTTCGGAATCGCGCCGTCTTGAACTCAACTCAATCCGCGATGTGCTGGATCAAAAGGAAGTTCTGCGCTCGGAAGCGTTGCACGAAAAAGATGAAGCCAAGCGCATTCATTATCGCGTCTTGGGGTCGGCTGAAAAGGGCGGGGATGGCAGGGAAGTTGTCATCGGCATCAGCCCAGCCTTTGGTTTGAACTTGTTCCAGACCACGGCGGGGCATCGCCTCTCCGCCGTCCTGAAAGTCATGATAGAGGCCATTGAGGAGCGGGGGCTTAAGGCGAGGGTCGTGCGGTTCAAGCACACCGCCGACACATCATTTCTCGGATTGTCAGCCGCAGGCCTTGCCGGGTCAGGAATCGGGATTGGAATTCAGGCCAAAGGTACCGCCGTCATCCACAGTAGGGATCGGTTGCCCCATAACAATCTCGAACTGTTTTCCAATGCACCCATCACCAAGCTTGAACACTATCGTGGATTTGGGGCCAATGCGGCGGCTTACGCGCTTGGCGAAATGCCTCAGCCCGTTGTTGTGCCGACCCGTGGTGAAGCCATGGGCTCACGCTATCATGCGCGGACCGCGATGATCTACGCCATTGAAACGGGGCTCACAGTTGAAGGAGCAAAGCCTGACGATATCGAAGTCAGGTTTCAGCCATGACAGACAAACTCACGATTGCCGATTATCCATTGGCGGAAACCCGCAGCGCTGAAATTCGCGGGCAACGTGGAAAGTCGCTTGATGACATCACGCTGGAGGCCGTCATTGCTGGCGACATTACGATGGAAGATTTGCGCATTACACCCAAGGCGCTTGCCGATCAGGCGGAAATATCGCGCGCTGCAAACCGACGGACTCTGGCGCTGAACTTTGAGCGCGCTGCAGAGCTTGTGGATGTCCCGCAGGACTTTATCATGAGTTCCTACGAATTGCTTCGTCCCGGGCGGGCTACTTCCAAGCAGCAGCTCTTGGACGTAGCCGCTATTTTCAGGCAAACCCACAAGGCGGTCCGCATGGCTGAATTTATCGAGGAAGCTGCGGAAATATACGAACGCCGTGGCCTGTTCACCTACCGTTTTTGAGGATCCCATTATGAATTGGAAGACTGACTACCGCTCTATCTATTATCAGGGCGCGCCGGAGCCCGATGATCTTGTGTTGCAGCCCAAGGAAACGGCATTGCTCATTATCGATGTCCAGAACACTTACCTGGAACGGCCAGACCGGGCCACGCTTTCGGGATCAGAGCTGGCGCGCTTTGATGCATGGACCCCCTTTCACCAGCGGATGCATAACCGGGTCATCCCCCGCACGGGGGAACTTCTCCAGCGTTGCCGGGCCAAGGGCATCGAATGCGTCTTTGCCAGAATCGCCTCGCACACCAATGATGGGCGGGATCGTTCATTGTCGCAAAAAATGCCGGGCTGGAATAACCTGTTATTGCCGAAAAACGAAAAACCTTCCCAATTGGTTGCCGCGCTTGCACCAGTTGGCGATGAAATTGTAGTCACCAAAACTACAGATTCAGCGCTGACAGGCACCAATCTCAGGCTTATCCTGCACAATCTCGGGATCAAGACTGTTATCTGCGCTGGAATATTCACAGATCAATGCGTTTCTTCCACCGTCAGGAGCCTGGCTGATGAAAGCTACAATGTGGTGGTTGTGGAAGATTGCTGCGCTGCGGGATCAGATGAGCTGCATTACAAGGAGCTCGAAATTATCAACATGATTTATTGCCATGTGGTCTCCAGTTCTGAGCTGATTGCAATGTTGGGCTTGGCAAAGTGACGCTTTGCATCATAGTATGACCGTAGCTGCTGGAACCAACCAGTGGGGGAAGCAAAACAATTGGGGAGGGGCTTTATGGCTCAAGACAGTGCGACGAGTACGGTAATCAATGTTTCTGGTGACAAGAGCGTCAATAAGCTTCAATCCAAGGCCGTGGGGCTCATGGGTGTGCTGTTCTTGGCTGTCACGGGTGCTGCACCCATGTCGGCCATGCTTGGTAACGTGCCATTTGCTGCCGGTTATGGCATTGGGACCTATGCGCCGGCGGCGTTCCTTTTGGCTACGATTGTTCTGACCGTATTTTCGATCGGGTATGCGGCCATGGCAGCAAGGGTTTCTTCGGTCGGTGGATTCTATTCTTTCATCAGCCAGGGACTTGGCCGCGAAATTGGCATGTCAGCTGGCATTTCTTCATTTGTCTGCTACTCGATTTTCGAAGCTTCGCTCACTGGGCTTTTTGCGTTCTTCGGCAACATGTGGCTGTCCCAGCATTTCGGCATCAATGTGCCATGGCCGGTGCTGGCCCTTATCATGATTGCAGCCATAGCCGTGCTTGCATATCGTGATGTGAAATTGTCGGCGCGGTTGCTTGGCATTGCGTTGGTTCTTGAAGTTGCTATTCTTGTGATATTTTCGTTGGGCGTAATTTTTGCTGGCAGCGGTACAAATTTCAACCTTGAATCGCTGAATGTATTAAGTGTCTACACCCCCGTTGCAGAACAGAAGGTGGGCGATATTGCAATTCCTGCGGGTGCCGCCGCTGTTGGTATTTTCATGGCTTTTTGGTCTTGGGTGGGCTTCGAAATGGCGCCCAACTACGCTGAGGAGTCCCGCGACCCCAAGCGCATCGTTCCACAGTCGCTTCTGATCTCGGTGGTGGGCCTTGGCATTTTCTACATTATTGTCAGTTGGTGCGCGGTCTCTGCCTATCCTACGGAAGGTGAGATGTTGGCAAAGGCGTTCTCGGATGGTGTCAATTTCTATCTGGCGCCAATGAGGCAGTTCGTTGGGGGCTGGGCTTATGAACTGATGTTCTTCCTTATCCTCACCAGCTCTTTTGCCTGCGGCATGGCCTTCCACAATACGGCGGCCCGCTACATGTATTCGCTCGGGCGTGAAGGCATCCTGCCCCGCGCTGTCGCTGAAACCCATGATCACCACAAGAGCCCGCACAAGGCTTCGGCGGTGCAGTCGGTTCTGGCTGCTGTTTGGGTTATACTTTATGGCCTGGCTTATGGGTTCGATGATCCGTCGGGCCAAGCATGGCTTGGCGTTTACACACTCTTTGCCGTGCTTGGCACGGGTCTGCTTCTCGTGCTGCAGGCCATAGTATCACTGGCTATCTTCAACTGGTTCAGGAAGAACGGTGGCGGCAACGTGTTCACGACGGTCATCGCACCACTGGCTTCTTTGGTCGTGCAGTTGGCTCTTGTCTGGACTTTGGTTGACAATCTCTCGATTCTTGGTGGCACCAATGGTTTTGCGAAGAGCATTCCTTACGTTGCACTGGCAGTCATTCTTGTTGGATTGGTATGGGGATTCATACTCAAGTCATCCAATCCGGCGGCCTACAGGAACATCGGCCATATGACGAATGAGGACTAGTTGTATTTTCTGAATTGGAACGGGGATAGCGGTTCAACTGCTGTCCCCATTTTTTCGCATAATTTCTAGAAGGACAAATCATGGCACATTCGGTCAGCGGAAGATCTGTCATTGTCACTGGCGGTTCAAAGGGTATTGGCAAAGGCATTGCCAGGGTTTTTGCGCAAGCAGGCGCCAAGGTTGGAATTCTTGCGCGAAACTTGAATGAAGCCAATGCAACGGCTGCAGAAATTGGCCATGGCGCTTTTGGGTTGACGGGCGATGTAACCTCTCTTGCCAGCATGGAAGCTGCGATAAAGCTGGTTGTGGAGAAAAATGGAAGCCTCGACATCTTGTGCGCCAATGCCGGAATATTTCCCCCTGCGCGACTCGAGGACATGACTGGCGAGCAGTGGGACGAGGTGATTGATACAAATCTCAAAGGCACCTTTCATTCGGTCAAGGCAGCAATCCCATTTCTGAAAAAATCTGATCAGGGGCGTATCGTCATTACATCGTCCATCACCGGGCCGGTTACCGGTTTTCCGGGCTGGACCCATTATGGGGCTTCAAAAGCTGGTCAACTGGGCTTCATGCGCACGGCATGTCTCGAGCTCGCCAAATTTGGCATTACTGTAAATGCCGTGATGCCCGGAAATGTTTTGACCGAAGGTTTGATTGGAATGGGTGCGGAGTATCAGAAATCCATGGCTGCATCGGTTCCATTGGGAAAGCTCGGGCATGTTGATGATATCGGCCATGCGGCGCTGTATTTTGCTTCAAAGGAAGCGGGCTACGTTACCGGTCAAACGATCATTGTTGATGGCGGGCAGATATTGCCGGAAAGCCTTGACGCGCTCACCCAGGCCTAAAATTTGAATTGCTCGTTGAGGACGCGCTCAGCCAGGCTGTGGCCGGGATCGAACAGGATTTTTACGGAGCGTTTTTTGTCTTCGGCGATCTCCACAGTCTTGACGTGTCGCACTTCAACGTGGTCGGCTACAGATGCCACCGGGCGTTTCTCGCATTCCAGAACATCAATTGTCACGATTGCATTGTGTGGCAGCACGGCGCCTCGCCAACGGCGGGGCCGGAACGCGCTGATGGGTGTCAACGCCAACAGGGATGAATCAACTGGCAGAATTGGTCCGTGTGCTGATAGATTGTAGGCAGTGCTGCCGGCGGGCGTGGCCAACAATATTCCGTCGCAGATCAATTCCTCGAGACGGATTTTGTGATCGATGGAGATTTGCAGCTTGGCGGCTTGTGAGCGCTGGCGGAGCAGGGATACTTCATTGAATGCAATGCTCTTGTGTGATTTGCCTTTTTCATCGGTGGCGATCATGCGCAACGGACGTATGGTTGTAAGTTCTGCGGTTTCCAGCCGTTCGACTAAACCGGCTTCCTTGAAATCATTCATCAGGAAGCCAACCGTTCCGCGGTTCATGCCGTAGATTGGGATGCCGGTGGAGACAAAGCGGTGGAGAATTTGCAGCATGTGCCCGTCGCCGCCCAATGCCACGACGACGTCAGCGTTTTCCGCTTCCGCGTTGCCATAGCGCTTGATTAGCCGGGCGAGGGCCTTGCGGGCTTCTGGTGATTCGGAGGCGAGAAAGGCGATGCGGCTGTAATTCATGTCGCTTTCGATTGCATTGTGGCTAAGGCTTTGACTACATTGGATTACCAGAAGTTAGCAATTCCTGAAGGACTTCAACAGGCCCAATGCGTTCCTTAATATTTTGTACCACATGCCGTTATTCAACCGAGCAGAAAGCCGGGCAGGATGGGCGCACTGGCGGGGAAACCTTAATTGCGCACATGAATGATGTGCTGGCTGAGGCCCATCGGGAAGATGTGAAAATTCAGACCCAACCGTGCCTGTGGAATTGCAAACAGCACTGCAGCGTGGTGTTTCAGGACGATGCCCGCTTCAGCTATTTTACCGGCCATCACGTGCCGGAGAGAGCGCAGGCAGAGGCTATTCTCGCGTGGTTTGATCTGCACGGGGAAAGCGAAACAGGTGAAGTTCCGTTTCGACTTTGGCCAGATGCCATGCGCGGGCATTTCATCGCGCGTATCCCAAAGGTGAAATCATGACATCGGTGCTGGTTCTGGGCGGAGCGCGATCCGGCAAAAGCCGTTACGCTGAAAGCCTCGCCAAGGGTTCGAAACACTATATCGCCACAGGACAGGCCTTCGATGATGAAATGCACATCCGCATAGCATCTCATCGGGAGCAGCGGGGCGACACCTGGAATACTCATGAAGTGCCACTGGATTTGGTGGATGCGCTGAAAACGGTCGATGGCAAGGGGCGATTTGTGCTGATTGATTGCCTGACACTTTGGATCAGCAATCTCATGCATGAAAAGAGGGACGTGCTGCGGGAAGTGGAGAATCTCTGTGTTGCACTGGCTCATGCCAAGGCCCAGGTGGCGATAGTTTCAAATGAGGTTGGACTTGGAATTGTGCCTAAAAACGCAATGGCTCGTGAGTTTCGGGATCTTCAGGGGTTTGCCAATCAGCGCATGGCACAGGCGGTTGATGAAGTGGTTTTTCTCGCTGCGGGCCTGCCATTGGTTCTCAAGAAAGCAAAGCGGCCAGCAAAGCCAGTGCGAGCAGCAAAGACATTGCGAACCCGAAGACCCTGAGCCCTGCTTCAATGTCGCTGCGGGTTAAGTCTTTTCTGCCATCTCCCATCCATGGCAAATCGACCAATTCTCCCTGGTAGCTTCGCGGGCCGCCCAAGCTTACTTCAAGAATGGCGGCCAATGCGGCTTCTGGCCAACCCGCATTGGGCGAGCGATGTTTGGGGGCATCGCGCCACATTGTCTTCAGGGCTGCCAGGCCCCTCTTCGGTTCGCCCAATGCTGCAACAGATGCAAACAGAAGCCCGGTCAGGCGCGAAGCGGGCAAGTTAACCAGATCATCCAGCCGGGCAGCTGCCCATCCAAAATGCAGGTAGCGCTCGGATTTATGGCCAATCATCGAATCCGCCGTATTGATGGCTTTATACATGGCGATGCCAGGCAGCCCCAGCAGGGCGTACCAAAAGACAGGCGCCACCACGCCGTCGGAGGTATTCTCAGCGAGGCTCTCCAGGGCGGCTTTGGCGACACCGGACTCGTCAAGACTTTCTGGATCACGCCCCACAACGCGGCTTACGGCCTTCCGCCCTTCGTCGAGGGAGTTGCTCAAGCCCTGGCTAACCGCCTGGATGTGCAGGCGCAGCGAATGCTGGGCAACGAGGGATGTGGCTAACAAAGCATTAACAGCCCAGCCATAGGCAAACTGGGCCAGAAACGCGGAAATGAGGACAGTGGGAATGGCCACGCTTATGAGCAGTATCAATAGAGCTGCGCTCCCGCGGACTTTGAGTCGCGCCGGTCCTATGCCGGTTGTGTTCAAAAAACCCTCGATCTTCGTTAAAAGGGCTCCCACCCATTCCACCGGATGGCCGATTTTATTCTGAATCGGTCGTGGATAGCCAAGGAGGCGATCCAACAGAATAGCAAGGAAAACACTCCACATTTCTATGAGGCTCCAGCGAGCTCTAAAACTTGTTCCAGGTTAAGATTTTCCTCCAAATGGGCTGCTAACTCGTCAAGGGTGGCTTCTACGAGGCTTTCAAAGGCGACCTTGCTGGATTTCGTGCCGAGTGCTTCCAGAAAGGCACTTCGGAATTCGTCGTTGGCGAAGCACCCGTGGATATATGTCCCGCTTACGAGACCGTCAGAACTTGTTGCACCGTCGTTTCTTCCATCTATCGATGAAAATGGTCTGGAACAATCGGGTCCCTGTGAGGTTCCCAAGTGGATTTCATAGCCCACAACAGGTTTTCCGGTTAACAAATGCTTAGCGTTTACCCGTGTGAGCGTTTTACCTGCCCGTAGTGTTGTTTCAACTTTTAGTAAATTCAAACCAGAAACGCTGCCTGGGGCTCCTTCGAGGCCCGCCGGATCGTGAATAAATTGCCCCAGCATTTGAAAACCGCCGCAAAGGCCAAAAATACGGCATTTTCGACGGACATGGGCCAATAGGTCTATTTCCCAACCTGCGCTTCGTAGGGCTTCTAAATCGGCTATGGTGGATTTCGATCCAGGAATGATCACCAAATCGGTGTTTCCTGGCAAAGCCTTTCCCGGTTCAAGAAATTCCACCGAAACACCGGGTTCAAGCCGCAAGGGGTCGAGGTCGTCGAAATTGGCGATGCGGGGCAGGCGCAGAACCACTATTTTGTAGGGTCCGGCATGGTTGCTGAGGGTGTTTTCCAGCGCCACCGCGTCTTCTGCTGGCAGGTTGGTGGCCTTGGCAAAGTGGGGAATGACACCGAGGCAGGGCAGGCCGGTTTTTTCCTCAAGGTATTTCTGGCCATCTTCGAACAGTTTTTTGTCGCCATGGAATTTGTTAATCATAAATCCCTTGAAACGTGCCCTGTCCTCCTCGCTGAGAACGGCCATGGTTCCAATTATGGAGGCGATGACGCCGCCACGGTGAATGTCGCCCACCAGAAAGGCTGGGATGTTTGCGGCCTTCGCAAAGCCCATGTTCGCCAGGTCGCCATTGCGGAGGTTGACTTCGGCGGGGCTTCCCGCACCCTCGACAATTATGAGGTCGGCGATACCGGAAAGCCTTTGGTAACTTTCCAAAATCGCCGGCATGAACTGCTGGCGGTTTTGGAAAAATTTGCGGGCCGACATGGTCGCCATTCGCTTGCCCTGAACGATGACTTGGGCTCCCGTGTTGGTTTCGGGCTTCAGCAGGACGGGGTTCATGTGAACGGAGGAGGGTTGGCGGGCCGCACGGGCTTGCAGGGCTTGGGCGCGGCCAATTTCGCCGCCGTCTTCGGTCACCGCCGCATTGTTTGACATATTCTGCGGCTTGAACGGCATGACCTTCAGGCCGCGATTGGAGAAGGCCCGGGCGAGGCCGGCGACTATCAGGGATTTTCCAACGTCTGAACCGGTGCCCATCACCATGAAGGATTTGGCTGTCATGGCGCCTCGCTTATGATGTGAGCATAGGAACCCATGACATTGCCTCGCCTGAGGCCGATTTCGCCAAGGCTCTCGCCCGCCGCATCCTTGGCCGCGAACAACCGATCGCCTGCACCCTCATTCTCAAGTGTTGAATAATGGAATTCATGGCCACGCAGTGGTTTGGTCCACGGCCCGACCAGCGGATCAAGCTGGCGATAGCCGAGGTGCAGCTTGCGTTTGGCAAAGCTGGTGGTCACCGGAAGCAGTCCAGCCATTGCATGAGCATGGCCTTGCGCATCAATGAGAGCTTCACCCAAAACCATATAGCCACCGCACTCGCCGTAGATCATGGCTTTGGAGTTCCGAAGGCCTGCCAAAAATTTTTGGTTTTGAGCGAGTTGACCGGCGTAGAGTTCGGGATAACCTCCGGGCAGAAATATGGCGTCGCAGTCTGCCGATGGAGCCTCATCCTTCAAGGGGGAGAACAATGAAATGTCAGCGCCCGCTGCCTTCCAACCTTTCAGAATGTGGGGGTAAGCAAAGCTGAACGCCAGGTCTTCGGCTACAGCAATTCTTTGGCCGAGTGGTGGGAGGGCTGGATTTTGATTTGCCGCAAACCTGGTCTCTTCGATCATTGATTTGTCGATAGTCGTTTCGGCTGTGACTGTTAAAGCGACGGCTTCAATAAACCGCTCAAGTTCCTGATTTTCCTGGGCCTGCACCAGCCCCAAATGCCTTGAGGGCCACGCGAGCTGGTCGCTCTGCCGCACCATCCCAAGAAGCGGAATTTTTGCGGCGTCAAGCGCTGAGCCAAGAACAGCGGCATGACGATCGCTGGCCACGCGGTTGAGCAGAACGCCCGCGATGTTCAGGTTCCTGTTGAAGTTCATGAAACCCTGAGCGAGGGCGGCGATGGATTGGGCCTGGTGGCTGGCATCCAAAACCAACAGGATTGGAATTTGCAATTCTTCCGCGAGATCAGCTGTCGAGCCCCTGGCGCCATGGGGACCGTCGAAGAGGCCCATGACACCTTCAATGATTACCACGTCGGAGTCCTGGGCAAGGCCGCTCAATAGTCCCTGAACAAGTTCGGGCCCCATGGCCCAGGGGTCGAGATTGAGACAGGGTCTGCCGCTGGCCGCTTCATGGAAGCGGGGATCGATATGATCAGGGCCGACTTTGGCTGACGCCACCCTCAGCCCACGGTTTCGGCATGAGCGAAGCAAGCCAAGGGTCAACATTGTCTTGCCGCTGCCGGAGGCCGGGGCAGCGACAACAAACACTTTAGCCAATGGGATTCTCCCGCAGGCTGGGCGAATACCAATCCAGCAATTCACGCCAATCCGACGCATGACCGACGACGACAATGGCGGGCGTCGGTGGATCGTTTTCCGCCACAAATGTTCCCGCCGTCCCAAGGTTTGTAGAGTTCACGACCTGGTGGGGAAGCGAGGCGTTTGAAATGATCGTCACAGGGTCTTCCGGCACCCTGCCGCCTTCAATCAAAGCCTGAGAAATTTCACCTAAGTTCTTGACGGCCATATACATTACAATCACCGGCGAGGCCTTGGCGATGGCTTGCCAGTTGACGCTTGCCGGCATTTTGCCTGTTGCATCATGGCCGGTGAGGAAGATCACCGAATGGTTGGTATCGCGGTGCGTGGCTGGAATTCCGGCATAGGCGAGACCGCCAACGCCTGCTGTAATGCCTGGAACGATGCGGAACGGAATTTGGGCTTTGGCCAGGTATTGGCTTTCTTCGCCGCCGCGGCCGAACATGAAGGGGTCGCCCCCCTTGAGGCGCAACACGCGTTTTCCCGCGCGGGCCAATTCGATGAGGCGGAACGAAATTTCCTGCTGAATGGGGGATGGCTTGCCGCCGCGCTTGCCGGCATATTCCAGAACCACGCCGGGTTTCACCCAGCGCAAGATATCGGGATTGACCAGGGCATCATAAACCACGACGTCGCAATTCTGCATGGCATGATAGCAGAGGAGCGACATGAGGCCGGGCGCTCCGGGCCCCGCTCCCACCAACCAAACCCAACCGGGAAGGAATTGTGGGAAGGGCTCGCCGTCAAGCCGGGCGAATCCTGTCAAGGCGGCTTCGTGCAAACCTTGTGCTGATTTAGGTGGTCCCAAGCTCATAGTTCCTTATACAGTGATCGCATGCGAATAGAGAAGCCCGAAGGCGAGTTAAGGCGGGGATGGACGACAGGTGCATGTGCGACTGCGGCTACCAAAGCGGCATTAACGGCATTGCTCACGGGCAGGTTTCCCGATCCCGTTTCGATAACTTTGCCCAAGGGCGAAACTCCAAGCTTTGCGCTTGCGCTGGAAGGCAGGGGCGATGGCTGGGCGCAAGCGGGCATCATAAAGGACGCAGGCGATGATCCTGATGTTACCCACGGGTGCACGGTGATTGCCACGGTGAGGCTGAGAGGGCAGGGCGTTGTTTTCAAGGCGGGGCCCGGTGTTGGCACGGTTACCAAAGCAGGACTTCCGATTGCGGTTGGTCAACCCGCCATCAATCCGGTTCCGCGTGAGATGATGCGTAGCGTCGTGCAAGACCTTGGGGTTCGCGATGTTGAGATCGAGATTTCAATTCCGGAGGGTGGTTCGCTTGCTGAAAAAACCTGGAACCCGCGGTTGGGAATTATCGGCGGCCTTTCGATTTTAGGCACAACGGGCATAGTCCATCCATTTTCCTGTGCGGCGTGGATTGCTTCTATTCATCGCGGCGTTGATGTGGCGCGCGCCATGGGCCTCACACATATTGCGGGTTGCACGGGCTCCACCTCTGAAGATGCCGTGCGGGCGCATTTTGGCTTGCCCCTTGAGGCTATGATGGACATGGGGGATTTTGCTGGTGGACTTCTGAAATATGTGCGCGAGCACCCAGTGGCGCGTGTCACCATTGGCGGTGGATTTGGCAAGATCACCAAGCTGGCGCAAGGCGCCCTGGATTTGCATTCGGGCCGCAGCCAGGTTGATTTCGACTGGCTGGCGGGATTTGCGCCGATTGATTTGCGCGAAGCCGTGAGGAGCGCCAATACGGCCCAACAGGTTTTGGAGTTGCTTGGTCCTGATCTTGCCCAACGGATTGCTCACGAGGCGAAATCCCAGGTGATACGGGTTCTGCGAGGCACGGCGATTGCAGCTGACGTCATCATTGTAGATCGCGGTGGAAAGATCATTGCGCATGCGGAGTAGGCACATTCTATTGCTGGGCGGCACGGCTGAAGCGCGCGCACTGGCGCGGGAACTCATCAGGATTGGTCATTCGGTTGTAACGTCATTGGCGGGAGTTACGCAAAACCCCACATTGCCGGAAGGCGAACTCAGAGTTGGGGGTTTTGGGGGTGAAGAAGGGCTCTATGATTATTTGCTGAGCCGGAACTTTGATGTCCTGATTGATGCAACCCATCCGTTCGCGGCAAAAATTTCTTCCCATGCTGTCGCTGCCGGAATGCGGGCTGGCATTACCTACCTGAGGCTTGAGCGTAAACCCTGGGTGCCGATTTCGGGTGATAGATGGATTGAAGTTGCCGGAATTGCAGGGGCGATTTCTGCGTTGCCTCACGAGGCGCGGATCATGCTCACGATTGGCCGCAAGGATATTGCCTCCTTTCTAAAGCGTCAGGATCTATCCGGCGTGGTGCGGATGATTGAGGTTCCCCCGGTGGCGTTGAGTTCCCGCTGGAAACTGATACTGGCGCGTCCCCCCTTTGAGTTTGAAGATGAGAAAAACCTGCTCAGCGCTGAGAAGATAACGCATCTCGTCACCAAAAATGCCGGCGGCGAACAGACCGAAGCAAAGCTATTGGCGGCTCGCGAGCTGGGGCTTGCGGTCGTTATGATCGGCAGACCGCAGAAACCCGCAGCCCGATGTTTCGCCACGGTCGAGGAACTCGTTGCCGCAATCCAATAGGTCGCAATACGTCTTGACCGATTGACCGTTTCCGGCTTGTCTAGGGGCAACGGGGGAAATCACCCCGAAGGGAGACGAAACATAAAGTAACCGCGGATGCACGTGAGCGGTCTTCACCAAGATCAAATTGCGCGATCCGCATTCTCAAAGGAATCATAAATGATGAAACGCAAAATTATTGCATTGGCGCTCGCAGCCACCGCATCACTGTTTGCAGCAAATGCTGCATCGGCGGGAACGCTTGACGACGTCAAGACCAAGGGATTTGTTCAGTGCGGCGTGAGCCAGGGGCTGATCGGATTTTCAAATCCAGACGAAGCAAACAACTGGACAGGCATGGACGTGGATTTTTGCCGCGCCCTCGCATCAGCAATTTTCAATGATCCGACGAAAGTAAAGTTCACGCCATTGACGGCAAAGGATCGGTTTACCGCACTTCAATCAAATGAAATTGATGTGCTGTCACGCAACTCGACCTGGACCATGACGCGCGATACCTCGCTTGGCCTCATGTTCGCTGGTGTTATGTATTACGACGGCCAGGGCTTTCTGGTGAAGTCATCGCTTGGCGTTGATAGCGCGTTGAAGCTTGCTGGCGCCACGGTTTGCACCCAGACCGGCACCACGACCGAGCTGAACCTTGCTGACTATTTCAAAGCCAACAACATGGAATACAAGGTTGTGGCCTTCGAAAAAAATCAAGAAGTTCTGGAAGCTTACCAGGATGGGCGCTGCGACGTGTTCACGACGGATCAATCGGGCCTCTATGCCGAAAAACTGAAATTTGCCAATCCGGCTGAGCATGTGGTTCTGCCAGAGATCATCTCGAAGGAACCATTGGGTCCAGTTGTTCGGCAGGGCGATGACGCGTGGTTCAATGTCGTCAAGTGGACATACTATGCGCTGCTCAACGCTGAAGAACTCGGTGTTACTTCAAAGAATGTTGATGAAATGAAGGCTTCCAAAAACCCCGAGATTCAGCGCTTGCTGGGTGTCAAGAATGCGGATGGAACTGCCGCTGGTTTTGGCACCGGAATTGGCCTTGGCGAAGAATGGATTGTCCAGATCCTCAAAGGTGTCGGCAACTACAGCGAAATCTTTGAACGCAATGTGGGTGAATCCACACCGCTCAAGATTGCACGCGGCAAGAACGCCTTGTGGAATGCTGGCGGGTTGCAATACGCTCCGCCAATCCGTTAACGAATTTGAGGGAGCCCGGTTAATCCGGGCTCCTTTTTCTACGCATGGCTGGGCCAGCCATCGGGCGGACAAAGGGTAGGGATAGACAGGGATGAGCGTCGTCCACGACACGCGAGTGCCACAGGTGTCATTCTGGAACAATCCGAAAATGCGCGGCGTTGTCGTGCAGGCGATTGTTGTGCTGGCTCTCGTTGCCGTTGGCTATGAGCTCTATTCAAACGCCAGGGTCAACCTCGGAAAACTTGGGAAAACCTTTGGTTATGAATTCTGGAACCAGTCTTCTGGTTTCGACATACTGGTATCATTGATCCCTTACACCAATGCTTCAAGCTATGGCACGGCAATCATTGTCGGCTTTCTCAATACGCTGCTGGTTGCTGTCCTCGGCATATTTTTTGCAACCATCATTGGCTTTGTTGCAGGCATTTCGCGGCTTTCAAAAAACTGGCTGATTGCCAAGATAGCCACCGTCTATGTCGAGATCATCCGCAATATTCCTCTGCTTCTTCAGTTATTCATATGGTACAAAGTCGTGCTGGCGGCAGTACCTGACCACAAGGGCGCGTGGACTCTTGCCGAAATGTTTTATATGTCCAAAAAGGGCTTGAACATGCCCGCGCCAGTTTTTAGCGATGGGGCAGTTTTGGGCCTGATTGGCATTGTCGTTGGCATTATCGGCGCTGTCGTCATCAGGCGCTGGGCCCGCAACAGGCAAATGCAAACCGGACAAACGTTCCCGGTCTTTTCGGCAAGCCTGATCATCATAATACTGGCGCCTGTAATCGGCCTTGCCTTAGCCGGGTGGCCGCTCACCTTTGATTATCCCCTGCGTGGCGCATTCCGGTTTACCGGTGGCACAACAATAGTTCCCGAGTTCATTGCGCTGCTGGTTGGCCTGAGCGTTTATACTGGTTCCTTCATTGCGGAAATTGTTCGAGCGGGTATCCAGGCAGTCAGTCACGGCCAAACAGAAGCTGCGGGCGCATTGGGTCTTCGCGGCGGCCAAGTCAAAAGGCTGGTGGTTATTCCACAGGCCATGCGGATTATCATTCCACCCATGGCAAGCCAATTTCTCAACCTCACAAAAAATTCATCCCTGGCTGTTGCCATTGCTTACCCTGATCTGGTGGCCATGGGCGGAACGGTTCTGAACCAAACTGGCAAGGCCATAGAAGTGGTGCTCATCTGGATGGTGGTTTATCTTTCACTCAGTCTTTTGACGTCTCTTTTCATGAACTGGTTCAACTCGCGCGTGAAGCTGGTGGAGCGCTGACATGGATATGCCGCTCGCTTATGTCCGCACCGAAGAGGCTCCCAAATTGCCAGCGCCAGCAAACCTGGTCGGCTTGCGTGGTTGGGCCATGCAAAATCTTTTCCCCAATTTTGCCAACTCGGTTCTCACCATTCTTTGCGCCTATCTGATCTATGTGACACTTTCATACGTTTTGCAGTGGGCCGTTTTCAGCGCAGTCTGGACCAGCGACAATCGTGATGCATGTGCCGTTCCGGGTGCTGGCGCCTGCTGGCCATTTGTGAAAGCAAAATTTGGCCAGTGGATTTATGGCTTCTATCCCCTTGATCAGCGGTGGCGTGTAAATACCTGCTTTTTCATTGGTGGTGCTGCGCTGGTTCCATTGCTCATGCCGGCCATGCCCTACAAGAAATGGAACGTTTTGTTTCTTCTCATCGTGTTTCCGCTTCTGGCCTTTATTTTGCTGACAGGCGGCAATTTTTCACTTTCCGCCACATCTTTCATAGTCGTTGGTGTTTTGCTGGCATTGGTGGCTGCAATTTTGCCTCTCTCGGTGTTCGGCATTGAGGAGGGCATCCAGAAGAGCAGGCCTGGACTTTGGATGGCAGGCGCCGGGCTGGTGATGTGGGTTTCAACCCTGTTCCTTGGCTACCCCCATGTGGAAACACCGCTTGGTTCGTCATCACTTGCCAACGTGCTTTCTGCCCTACTTATAGTTTCTGGCGGCATATACGGCTTGGCCATGATTGCAAATGTCAATACGGCGGCGGCCCGTGCAACTGGCCGCACATGGCTTCTTGTTGCTTTTGGCCTGCTCATTGTGATGCTCCTGCTCAAGGTTGATTTTGGCCTTGAATATGTTGAAACGTCACAATGGGGCGGATTGTTTGTGACGCTGGTTGTGGCCATCACCGGCATCGTATTTTCATTGCCGATCGGCATTCTGTTGGCACTTGGCCGCCGATCGGACTTGCCAATCGTCAAATGGTTCAGTTTGTCTTTCATTGAAATCTGGCGGGGTGTTCCCCTTATCACCGTCTTGTTCATGGCAAGCGTGATGCTGCCGCTGTTCCTGCCGCCGGGTGTCAATTTTGACAAGCTTACCCGCGCGCTCATTGCAACAGCAATTTTCTCCTCGGCCTATATGGCTGAAGTCGTGCGCGGTGGGCTGCAGGCCATACCGAAGGGGCAAATTGAAGCCGCGCAGGCACTTGGGCTGACCTACTGGCAGATGATGAATCTCATCGTCTTGCCGCAAGCCCTTAAAATAGTCATTCCCGGCATTGTGAATACATTTATAGGCCTGTTCAAAGACACAACGCTTGTTACCGTGATCGGCGTGTTTGATCTTCTGGGCATTGTCATCACCGGGTTTGCGGACGCGAAATGGGCCTCACCACAAACAGGCGCCACTGGCTATTTCACAGCGGCGGCCATTTTCTGGGTCTTCTGCTTCGGCATGTCGCGCTATTCACTGTTTGTCGAACGCAGGCTCAATACGGGGCACAAGAGGTAATCATGTCAACTGATGTTGCAATCGCCATTTCTTCCATGAACAAGTGGTTTGGAGATTTTCACGTGCTGCGGGACATCAATCTCACCGTCCACAAAGGCGAGCGCATTGTCATCTGCGGGCCTTCGGGGTCTGGCAAGTCGACGCTCATTAGGTGCATCAATCGGCTGGAGGAACATCAGAAGGGCGATATTGTTGTTGATGGCATTCCCCTCACCAATGACTTGAAGAAGATCGACGAAGTGCGGCGTGAGGTGGGCATGGTGTTTCAGCACTTCAATTTGTTTCCGCATCTCACTGTGTTGGAGAATTTGACGCTGGCGCCGATCTGGGTGCGCAAGATGCCCAAAAAAGATGCCGAAGAACTTGCTATGGATTATCTGGTGCGGGTGAAGATTCCAGAACAGGCGAAGAAATACCCGGGTCAGCTTTCGGGCGGCCAGCAGCAGCGCGTCGCCATCGCGCGCTCGCTCTGCATGAACCCGAAGATCATGCTGTTCGACGAGCCCACCTCAGCGCTGGACCCTGAGATGATCAAGGAAGTTCTCGAGGTCATGGTTGATCTGGCCGAGAGCGGCATGACCATGCTGTGCGTCACCCACGAAATGGGATTTGCCCGGCAGGTGGCTGACCGGGTAATTTTCATGGATCAAGGCCAGATCATCGAGCAAAACTCCCCCAAGGAATTCTTCGAAAGCCCCAAAAGCGAGCGGACGAAATTGTTCCTGAGCCAGATTTTGCATTGAG
>JANNXN010000038.1:0-6024 GCA_031409595.1 Rhodobiaceae bacterium | reverse complement strand
GCCCGCGCCACGCTACAAGGCCCTCCAAAATCACAACAAGGAACACCCCATGCGCCCTTCTGGCCGTAAGCCTGACGAACTTCGCCGCGTTAGTTTTGAGCGGAATTATATCAAGCATGCGGAGGGCTCTTGCCTCATCAGGTTTGGCGATACGCATGTGTTGTGCACGGCCTCGCTTGAAGAGCGGGTGCCGCCTTGGATGAAGGGCTTGGGCAAGGGCTGGGTCACCGCCGAATATGGCATGCTGCCGCGCTCGACCGGTGAGCGCATGCGGCGCGAGGCGTCCCAAGGCAAGCAATCGGGGCGCACGCAGGAAATTCAGCGGCTTGTGGGCCGCAGCTTGCGCGCAGTGGTTGATCTTGTAGCACTCGGTGAAAAGCAGATCACGCTGGATTGCGATGTCATTCAGGCCGATGGGGGCACCCGCACCGCCGCCATCACCGGAAGCTGGGTGGCGCTGCATGATTGCCTGAAATGGATGGAGGCGCGCTCGATGTTCAAGACCTGGCCCATGAAGGATCATGTGGCGGCCATTTCGTGTGGCATTCATGGCGAAGGCGTTGTGCTTGATCTTGATTATGCCGAAGATTCAACGGCGGGCACGGACGCCAATTTTGTCATGACAGGCTCTGGCGGAATTGTTGAAGTGCAGGGCACTGCGGAAGGCGAGCCGTTTTCGCAAGGCCGGTTCCTTGAACTCATGGCGCTCGCCAGAAAAGGCATAGATGAACTCGTCACCCTGCAGAAGGCGGCAATTGCCTGATGCGGGCGGGGCCAATCCTTGAAACTATTCTGTATGCGGAGGATTTGATTGCCGCGCGGGACTTCTATGAAAAGATTTTGGGGCTTTCGATTTATGGTGAGGCGACACCACGGTTTGTATTTTTTCGCCACCATGGCCAGATGCTTCTCATATTTCACCCGCACCTGTCATCGGCGCTCACGGCTGCTGATGGGCCGCCGCCGCATGGGGCAACCGGTGCTGGCCATGTGTGCTTTCGCAGCAGCCGCGATGATCTGGCGAAGTGGCGGCAACACTTTGCTGACGCCAAAATCGCCATCGACCGCAGCGTGGATTGGGCCCAGGGGGGACGCTCGATCTATGTGCGCGATCCTGCCGGGAACTCGGTGGAATTTGCCGAGCCCCGCATTTGGGATTTACCGGAATGAAAAGCCTGAAGGGCCAGAAACTGGTTGTGGCAACCCACAATGCCGGGAAACTCCGCGAGATATCCGCCTTGCTGTCGCCTTATGGGGTGACGGCGGTTTCGGCGGGGTCGCTGGGCTTTGAGGAACCGGCGGAAACCGGGACGACGTTTGAAGGCAATGCGAAGTTGAAGGCTGTCTATTCTGCTGAACGCTCCGGGCTGGTGGCGCTGGCCGATGATTCGGGGCTGTGTGTTGCAGCACTGGGTGGCGAGCCCGGGGTTTATACGGCTGACTGGGCGGGGCCCAATCGCGACTGGGCCATGGCGATGCGGCTGGTCGAAGAAAAGCTGCAAGCCATCGAAGGTTCGCGCGCCGCCTATTTCAGTTGCACGCTGTGCGTGGCCTGGCCTGATGGCGATGTGCAGTTTTTTGAGGGCCGGGTGCATGGCTCGCTCACATGGCCGCCACGGGGAACGCGGGGGTTTGGCTATGACCCGATGTTTGTGCCTGATGACGAGACGGAGACCTTTGGCGAAATGGAGCCTGCGAGGAAAACCCTGATGTCGCACCGCGGCCGTGCATTTGAAAAGCTCGTTAATGCCCTCCTCAGTTGAAGAGTTTGGCATTTATGTGCATTGGCCCTTTTGCAAGGCCAAGTGCCCCTATTGCGATTTCAACAGCCATGTGCGCCATGCGGAAGTTGACGGCATGGCATTTGCGCGCGGGCTGGTGTCAGAGCTGCAGTGGTTTGCGCAAATCACCCGGGGCCGCACGGTCAGCAGCATATTCTTTGGCGGCGGCACGCCGTCGCTGATGCCGCCTGCCGCCGTTGCTGCGGTTCTCGACGAGATTGCCAAGCTGTGGCCGGTTTCTGAAAATGTTGAAATCACGCTTGAGGCCAATCCCACCAGTGTTGAGGCTGAAAATTTTCGCGGGTTTCGGCTTGCCGGCGTCAACCGTGTTTCGGTTGGCGTGCAGGCGCTGAATGAGGAAGACCTGAAGGCATTGGGGCGGCAGCATACGCCAACGGAAGCGCTGGCTGCCTTCAAGCTGGCCTTGAAGGTTTTTCCACGGGTGTCGTTCGATTTGATCTATGCGAGGCCGCGACAAACATTGAATGCATGGCGGGAGGAATTAACGCGCGCACTGGGCGAGCAAGAGGGGCACATGTCGCTCTACCAACTCACCATCGAGCCAGGCACGGCGTATTTTGATTTGCACGCCAAGGGTTCCCTCATTGTGCCCGATGAAGACAGCGCCACTGACCTGTTCGAGATCACGCAGGATTTGACCGAGCGCCATGGGCTTCCGGCTTACGAAGTTTCAAACCATGCGGCGGAGGGACACGCATCGCGGCATAATCTTTTGTATTGGCGCTATGGGGAATATGCGGGCGTGGGGCCGGGAGCGCACGCACGCATTGTTGCCGGCGAAAACCGCCGCGCCATTGTGATGGAAAAATACCCGGAGGCGTGGCGCAAACTGGTGAATGAAAAAGGCCATGGCATTGTTGAGGATACGCTGGTGGAGCCTGTCGATCAGGCATCGGAATATCTCATCATGGGGCTTCGCGTGGTTGATGGCATTGATCTCGAGCGCTATGAGAAACTCAGCGGCCGGCCCATGGATGCCAACAAGATTGCGGGCCTCAAATCGTTGGGCCTGATCAAACGCCAAGGGCCCCGCCTGATGGCAACGGCGCAGGGCCGCCGCTTGCTCAACGCGCTGATTACAGAGCTGGCGAACTGAAGGCAGCAGGTGCAGGTGCTATGATGTCGGGTCCGCCTGGTCCCATTTGCAGGATCGACAAGCCCCGCTCGATCAGGCCATTTTCGCGAAACCGAAACAGTCCGTTGGCCCCTTGAAATCCTGCCGGGTTGGTGATGGCTGCCGCCGATACATCGCCGGTGCTGGTCAGCCTGTGGGCGAAGACTGCCGCATCATAGGCCAGGCTTGCAATGCGGGGCGGCTTGTTGCCATAGGCCTTCATGAACTTCTGTTCGAATTGCTGAACCAGTTGTGGCGAAACACCGGCATACCAGCCACTGAGCGCTATGGGAGTTGAGCGCGTCAACGCATCATCCCACAATCCGGTTCCCAGAATTTTTGTGGTGCGGGGGTCAACACCATTGGCCTGCAGCGCCAATCCCACATTGCGCAACATCTGGCCGCCTTCTGGCAGCAGGAGTGCGGCACCCTCGCCCTTTGCGGCGGCAGCAACGGTTGCCGCGGGTTGTTCAATGGCGGTTGCCTCGCGGGCATAGGTCTGTACGCTGACGAGAGTGGCGCCTTCGCGAACCACCGCCTCGTTTGCCGCCTTTTCAATTGCAGCGCCATATTGATTGGCGGGATAGAGCACTGATACGTTGCGGTAGCCCTTGCTCGCCGCATAGCGCAAGACGTTTGAGACTTCTTCGTCGGGCAGGAAACTCATCAAGTAGGTTCCGGGAGCTGCTGCTGCCCTGATTGACGTGAAGGCCACAACATTAACGTTGGCAGCGCTCGCCACCGGAGAGACCGCCTGCACTTCCGCCGAAATCAGCGGGCCCAGAATGATGCCAGCGCCTTCGTCAATGGCGGCCTGCGCCACGATGCGGGCCGTTTCGGGGGAGCCTGCCGTGTCCTTGATAATCAGGCTTGCGGGATCACCACCTGCTTCGGTTATTGCAAGTTCAGCCGCCTGCTGCAGGCTCACGGCGATTTTCTGATTTTGCCCCGGCCCTGACAGCGGCAGGAGCAACGCTATTTTGCCGCCTTGAGCTGGTGCGGCGGATGGCGCCTGCGGATCATCGTTAAACAGTTCGCCCAGCTTTGCCGAGCCGCCACAGCCGGTGAGCAGCAGCACTAAAACCATGGCCATCAAATTTCGCCACTGCCATATGGCTTTGGGTTGGGCTAGAGTTGCAAAGTTCACTTTATTCTTGTCCCAGGGGTTTGATGAATCCGCATACAGAGCATTCCCGCGCTTATAGCATAGGTGCAACCCGTTTCGATGCAGAAAAATTGCCAGGCGGACTTTATGTGACGGCAACGCCCATAGGCCATTTGGGCGATGTAACGCTTCGGGCGCTTGCCACGATGGCGGCGGCCGACGTGCTCCTCTGCGAAGACACCCGCACAACCGCCAAGTTGCTTGAGCGTTACGGCATTCGCAGCAAACTCATGGCATATCATGAACATAATGCTGCCAAAGTGCGACCCGCAATTTTGCAGGCTTTGGGCCAGGGCCTGTCTTATGCATTGGTGAGCGACGCTGGAATGCCACTGGTTTCTGACCCGGGGTTTCGGCTGGTGGCGGATTGCGTGACGCTCAAAATTCCGGTGACCGCGGTTCCAGGGGCATCTGCTGTTTTGACAGCGCTGGCGCTTTCTGGCCTGCCGACGGACCGCTTTGCCTTTCTGGGGTTCCTGCCCACCAAATCCGGCGAACGCAAAAAAGTGCTGACTGAATTTTCTGGCGTCAAAGCCACGCTGATCGCGTTTGAGAGCCCGCACCGGATCATTGATGCGCTCGCTGATGTGGCGAGTGTTCTGGGCTTGCGCGGGGTCGCGGTCAGCCGCGAATTGACCAAGCTGCATGAAGAAGTTTTGCGGGGGACGGCGCAGGAGGTTGGAACCATTTTAGCGGGCAGGCCTTCCGTCAAGGGCGAGATCACTTTGGTCATTGGCCCGCCAGATGAAGATGCGGCAGTTGCCAGCGAGGAAACCATAGAGGACGCGATTGGAGAGGCTCTCAAATCCATGCCGGCGGCAAAAGCTGCGGCTGATATTGCCAAGCGCTTGAACATGTCGAAGAAAGAAATCTATGCCCGCATACTGGCGCGCAAGCATGAATAGCAAAAGAGCGGCAGCCGAGCGTCGCGGGCGGATCGCGGAATTTGTGGCGCTGTTCTATTTGCGCCTCAAGGGCTACAGGCTGTTGGCGCGGCGCTTCAAGGCGCACACAGGCGAGATTGATCTTGTCATGCGCAGGCGTGATGTGACCGCTTTCATCGAAGTGAAGGCACGCGCCAGCAGAGACCTCGGCGTTGAGGCCGTAACGGTCAACCAGTCGAAACGCATTGCAGCGGCCGCACGGCTGTGGATGTCACGCGATGCCCAGGCAAACCGGGATTTCTGCCGTTTTGACATCGTGGTGGTGAGCCCTTACCAATTGCCGCACCATATCGAGAATGCCTTTTCAGGAGACGCCTAAATCATGCCGCTCAAAATCGCCATTCAGGCAGACCCGATTGAAAGCTTCAACATCAAGGGCGATTCCACCTTCGCGATCATGCTGGAAGCGCAGCTTCGCGGGCACACGTTGTTTCACTATGAAGTGAAAACCCTGGCGCTGCGTGGCGGTTCGCTGTTTGCCAGCGGTCATGATGTTACGGTTCGCGATGAGGTGGGCCAGCATTTCAGCAGGAACGAAATGAAGACGGTTGATCTCGGCCGTTTCGATGTCATCCATATGCGACAGGATCCGCCGTTTGACATGGGCTATATCACGGCCACGCACATGCTCGATCATGTTCATCCCAAAACCCTGGTGGTGAATGATCCCACGGAGGTTCGCAACGCGCCGGAGAAATTGTTCGTTCTGAATTACCGTGAGTTCATGCCGGAGACTTTGATCACCCGCGACCCGGTCGAGCTCGCCGCTTTCCGCCGGGCGCATGGGGATATCATTTTGAAACCGCTTTATGGCAATGGCGGCGCTGGCGTGTTTCGCCTCACCGAGACCGACCAGAATTTCTCATCGCTCTTGGAGCTGTTCGGCCAGGCCTTCAAGGAACCCTTCATCGCGCAAAAATATCTGGCCGAGGTGCGAAAAGGCGACAAGCGCATCATCCTGGTGGATGGCAAGGTGGCGGGCGCCATCAACCGGGTTCC
>JANNXN010000037.1:0-2765 GCA_031409595.1 Rhodobiaceae bacterium | reverse complement strand
GGAGGAATACCTGGAGAGCTTACTTAAATTCGTACTGGGCTATTTTGGGAGATTTCCAATACTCCGAATGACGGACAGTCATAGATTCTACTATTGCTGTTAGGGCCGCAAGAAATGAGCACTCCAATGCTTCAATGGCTTCCTGCTCGAAACCATCCTTTCGGTATGTAGGTTTTGTCGAATATTTCTTCAAACTTGTGAGCGCATCGTGTTCTACTCGTCCTGCGTTTGGAACTTTCACATGAAACAGTAGATGCCAATCGCCGGTACCCGCATATCGATCATACTGAAGTTTCGAAACTCTTTTGATGGGGTTATCGCCAACACCAATTTTAATAAGGTGCCGAGAAAGTGAGCCAGCAATATAGATGTGCTTTGTTGCTGAAAATCTGTCACTGAAGCCTTTTCCGATGTGGTTTGGATTGCATTGTGCACAATGTCCAGACGGCCATTTCAAACGATGTTTGCCGTGATTACAAGGATTGCCGATAGCAATCGGCTTATCCTCCTTCTTTATTTGAAGCATCCAATGGGCCTGTTTCATTCCTACTGCATCATATACGTCGTGTTTGCAAAACCCCTTTTCCTTCAAAAACTGCAACTCTATTTTGGTGAGATCCATGGCCCACTTTCCCTAGCAAAAACGTGATGGAAAAGTAGTACCGAAGGCAAGCATTTATCAAGAACTTTAGCGGAATGAACTGCTGCCGGTTCCACGGAAACTGAGTTAAGGTGTTTTGATGGAACTGGAGGTTTCATATGGAAAGAAGGAAGCATTCGCGCGAGTTCAAGCTTGAGGCGGTGAACCTGGTGAGGGAACGTGGCGGTTATCCTCGCACCATGCGGCTTCCTGAGCATAGCGGTGCAAGTAGGCACCAGCCACATGATGATGTTGGTCAATCTTTGCGCGGCGCAAGCGGCTGAAAAATCCCGACGGCATCCAGTTGAACGGCACGCAAGCATCATGCCAACGGCCCTTTGATTATATCCGTGCGGTTTCACCACCGGTTGTCATCCGGACAAACCGGAGGACGACTGGAAAAGGAAATGCTGGCACGCATGAATCAAACCATTGGGTCGTTGGCCTAAGCCACCTCCAGTGTCGGTATTTTCGACACGTCGACGCTGCGCTCGGCTTTCCACAGATCATGGGCGGCCTGCATGTTGAGCCAGATGCGCGGGCCATTGCCACAGAGCTTGCCGATGCGCACCGCCATTTGCGGCGTGACCGGCTGTTTGCACTCGAGAATGTCATAAAGCGTTTGGCGGGAAACCCCCAGCAGCTTGGCGATCTCAGTCTTGGTTTTGCCGATCGCGGGCAAAACCGTGTCGGCCAAAAGCTTTCCCGGCGGTGTCGGGGGGCGGGTCTTGCTGCGGGTGGCAGTGATGTCAGTCATGGCTGTAACTCCTCAATGATACTGTTCGAAGTCGACGCGGGTTGCGTCACCGCCCGAAAATTCGAATGTGATGCACCATGGCCCGTTGACGTGAACAGTGTAACGCAACGGGGTGAAGCCCCGCAGGGAATGAAAGTCAAAGCCGGGAACATCCATGTCTTTCACCATCTTTGCCGCATCAAGGGCATCAAGCCGCTCGAGAACCCGCTCATGCATTCGTCGGTCAATTTTCGAGGTTTGGTCTTTCGACCAAAGTTCAGCAAGCCCCTTGTGACGGAATGTCTTGATCACCGGCATGTGTGTAAGGCATTACTTTACTCTTGTCAAGCATATCCTTACAAACAGGGCTGGCAGACGGCAACATGAATCATGGCTTCAACCATGAAAAGCCGGTACTCCTTTTACCCCACCCTAATCACAGCACCCCTTCGTCTCAGCCGACGGCACATCGAGCGCCGGGTTGAAATCGAAGAATCCTGACGGCATCCAGTGGAAGGAGGCGTAGACGCAGGGCTGCACGGGCCAATCCTCGGGGCGCGGCAGGTGGTGGTAGTTCATCGTGTACCACACGACGACATTTTCGCCTTCGAGCTTTCTGTCGGCTTGTGTCCAGCGGGGCAGGCCGTCGCTGCCATTATATTGGTTGGGATACTGGCCCGCCGAATAGAGCTCGTCACCCTTGTATTGCGTGGCCCAGAAATGCTTGTGCATGAAGCCCGCCCGGCTGCCCACGGGTGAACCTGGCGGCAGGAAGGGCAGCGCGTTGATGCCGGGAACCAGCTTGTAGCCGACAGGTTCGCCATAGGCGTTCTTGACGTCCGGATTGACGATTTTCCAATAGCGCGCCTGGCCCATGTCCAGAACGCGCTGGGCTTGCCTCTCTGACCGGAGCGCGGTCTCGGTCGTCAAGATTGCGTTGCCATGGGGATTGCCGGGGCCAGCGGGAGCGCCAACAAAATTCACTTCGCGCACCCCGTTGCGCTCGCCGTCCACCGTCATGTCAAAGCGGAACGAGAAGATATGCTGATGCACATGGGCATTGATGCCAGGGGCCACGACCGCGCCATATTTGGGCTTGGCGCCCGCAGCGATGGCCGACGGCAGCGGAATGCCGGTGGCCTTCACTTCGACACCGATGGCGCCGTCCTGATAGAAGTACCAGTAGAAACCATAGACATAATTGCCGATGGTGGCGAGGCTTGAAACGACGAGGCGGCGTGAGCGCTTGGTGGTGACCTCGCCCGTCACCCAGTTCGAATATTTCCACAGGATGCCGTAATCTTCCTCATGCATGCAGATGGCGTTTGGAATGTGTTTGGGCTTGCCCATCCAGTCATGAAACCACGCATCGAAATAATGGATGTGGCC
>JANNXN010000036.1:0-3306 GCA_031409595.1 Rhodobiaceae bacterium | reverse complement strand
TTGCCGGGGGTGGAAACGGTTATGCCGTTTCCGGGATAGTGAGAAGCGAAGGGTTGCGTGGACAGCGCCTCAGCTTGTGTCGGGCTTCAGCGCATCCCAGGCAAGCCCGTGGCATTCGATGAGCACCTCATCGACTTCGTGGATCGCCTTCCTGCGATAGCCCGGCGGATGGCCGGGCCGGAGCGGCGACCTGAACTTGGGGCTTGGCATGTTGTCCCGCCTCACCCGCCAGCGGGCCAGACGCCGGGCCTGGCGTGGCAGATCATCGAGTGCCAGCTCGAGGGCCTGGAGCCTGCGGCTGAGGCGCACGGCGTTGACGAGGCCATCGGGCGGCGGCGGGGGTTCAACCACGGGCTTAGGCGCTGGCCACAGGGCCGCCACCCGGGGATCGGGCCCGAAGAAATGAATGCGCGGCTCCATCCGCGTGAATGCCCGGCGGCGCGGGCGTTTGAAATTCTTGCGCGGATCGAAAAGCTGAAAGGAGGGACGTGAGTTCCCACCCTTCCCGATGATTGGCCCCTTGGGCATGGCGCGCGAAGGTGCCAGCTTCACCACAATCCCGCGCGCCGCGATGACGATCAAGCGCCGCATGGCGGATTCGGCCGGCCGCAGCACCCGCAGCACCGCGCTGTGGAGGAGCGGCGGAATCCGCGAAACCGTGGCCTCGCCTGAAAGCCCCAGCATGGCGAACAGGGCTTCAATGATGCCTTGGAGCGCTTCGCTGTTGCGTTTGATGGCCAAGTCCCAGTCCATGGTGTTTCCTTATACAGAACAAAACAAGAACATGAACTGATAGGGATACTTTGTCAAGGCGGGTCTTTGCGGGATTACCGAAGCTGTGCACAAAAGCGCTGCCACGAACAAGGAAAACGGAAACAAGGCCACAGCCCAATTCAACAAGGATCATTCTTACGTGATGGCAAGATCACCCTCAAACGCAGACCAGAGGCGGCGGCAAAGAAGAATTAAGTGGAGCGTCACCGTAATTCAGATGACTTATGCGAGACGCGTAGGGAAGTGGTTGGCGGAAGCGTTTTGACCACGAGAGCGGATGGCTGAGAAGTCAAAAGGGAAGCGTCCCCTTATCCTTCTGGCGTGACGTATAAAACGGCTTGGCGCATGGGCCATCAAATCCGCGACCTGATGGAAAAGGCAAATGGCTTCAAGGCGCTGCGCGGACATGTCGAAATTGACGAAACCCTGATGGGCGGCCATCATTCTCGTGCTGAAAAGCTGCCAAACAACGGAAAAACCACCGTGCTTGGCATGAAGCAACGCGGGGGCCGCATTGTCACTGAGGTTGTTGAAAATAATCGCCGCTCCTCAGTGAAGCCGGTTATTCTTGAGACAATCGAGGAAGGCGCGACAGTCTCAGCCGATCAACTGCGCAGCTACCTCTTACTGGAAAACTTTGGATATGATCATGGCCGCGTCAACCATGATAAGGAATGGACGAACGGTGTTCATCACACCAATAACCTCGAATCCTTTTGGAACATTTTCAAAAATTCAGTGCGCGGAACTCATGTCCACATCAGCGCAAAACATATGCAGCGCTACCTTAACGAGTTTTCTTTCCGGTCGAACCACCGCGAACAGGGGAACCTGATGTTTGATCTTGTGGTGGGGGCGTTGTAACAGCCGCTTTCACCAGTTTCCCAAGTTCGTCCTTACTAATAGAAGGAACCTTGAGCGCCTCTTGCTGTGAGATAAACTCCTGTAATTGCCCATTTTTAAGCGCTTCTGACAATCGTAAACGGCTGGAATCGCTCATTTAATCGCAAAGTCCCTTGAAAAATGATTCGTACTGAACTATAGTCCGCGGCGGAGGAGCCTCGCCAGCAAGGAACGACCAAGCAAACGAGGCTCTCTACTAACTACGTTTTAAAATGCGGTCTTTACGCATTTTGCATCACCTGCTTTCTAGTTACCCCGTGTTGAGGGGCAGGTTAACGGGCGTGACCCGCCGAAACATCAGGAGTTAGAACGTGCAAGTTCTACTCCTGAATTTTTTTGAGATGGACGCCACCGTCCATTGCTATGACTGATCTTTCCAGCAGATTTCAATTTTGATAGGCGCGTGTTGACGCTCTTGATCGTTGTTACAACGCCAATTTTCCCCAGGTATTGAAAGACTGAAACCGGTGTTTGCTGGCCATTATTGACGGCCTGAACAATACCATCGTTAATTGGCATGGGGTTTTCGTGGCCATTTTTTCCGGCAACGGTCGCCGAAGGCTTCGCCCCCATGTTGGTGCGGGCGGCCTCTTGTTTGTCCAAGGCAGACAATAGCATTTCAATATCCGTTTCCTCCTGTTTAAAGGTCTGGCGGATTTTCGTGAGATGTTCCAACAATGCTTCGCGGGTAGTGGACATATAAAGGCCTCAAATGGTTTAGGCCCTTATATACCCCTAAATCACAGCGTCAAGGGATGGTTAAAAATTTGTTATGGTGCGTTGCAGCGCAATTACCTGCTTCAAGGGGATAATCCCCATACTTTGTCAAGGCGGGTATTTGCGGGATTACCGAAGCTGTGCACAAAAGCGCTGCCGCAAACAAGGCAAACGGAAACAAGGCCACAGCCCAATTCAACAAGAATCATTCTTACGTGATGGCAAGATCACCCTCAAACGCAGACCAGAGGCGGCGGCAAAGAAGAATTAAGTGGAGCGTCACCGTAATTCGCGCCACTCCTCTTGCATCTCGCCGGAGGCAGTCAGGGTAGTGGCTCGGGCGCGTCAGACTGGATGCGCAAGTAGGCAATCAGATTTGCCCGTTCTGCCTCGTCTTCGATACCCGCGAATTTCATACGCACTCCTGGCGCAGTAATCTTAGGCCCCCAGAGGAATGCGTTTAGGTCTTCGTAGCTCCACGAAGCACCCCAGTTTTTCAATGTCTCCGAATATGAAAAATTTTGCATCGATGCCTTCTGCCGACCGACCACGCCCCAAAGATTGGGACCCAATTTGGTGCCTTTCTTTACTTCGATGTGGTGGCACTGCACACAATTCTTGACAAAGATGACCTGTCCTTTGGCGGGATCGGCAGTACCGAGCTTGGCCGAGATTGGCGCGATTTTTGGTGAGACAGCACCATGCGTGGCCAGGTAATCGGCAATCGCACGAAGTCCGATCAATTTCGCTGCGTGAATTGGCGGCTCGCGATCTTGATTGAGCGCATTCACGTCCGCCCCCAAATCCACCAGTGCCGTTACGCATTCGAGGCAACCGCTTTTGGCCGCCAAGTACAGGGCCGATTTTGTCTTGGGATCCGCGCCGCTGGCGAGAAGCAATTTGACCAGAATG
>JANNXN010000035.1:0-4835 GCA_031409595.1 Rhodobiaceae bacterium | reverse complement strand
TCCACGGCGAGGCCGGAGAAGGATAGGTTGGGAATGCCCTAAACTTCGCTTACTTTCACCCAGCGGCGTTCGGCGTGGGAAAGCCTTGCGGCTTCGATGACCTGGTTGACCAGCATTCCGTCGTGAAAGGTGGGCCAGATGCTTTTCCCTGTGGCGATGGCTTCGAGGAAATCGCGGGCTTCGATGATGATCTGGTCCTGATAGCCGGTGCCGTGGCCGGGGCCGAGGCAAAATGGCTGATAGTCCTTGTGCAGCGGCCCGGTCAGTATTTTGGTGAAGCCCTGGCGGTCGGGCTTTGCGTCACCCTTATACAGCCACAGGGCATTCTGGTCTTCCTGATCGAAACGAATGGCGCCCCTGGTGCCAAAGATTTCATAGATGTAGCCCATCTTGCGGCCGGTCGCGATGCGGCTCACATAAAGCGCTCCCATGCAGCCGCTTTGAAAGCGGCACATGATACTGGCGTGGTCATCATTGGTGACAGGTTCAGAGCCGGATGGCGAAGGTCGAGTTTTGTGAACCGTTGCAATATCGGCAATCAGTTCGTCAAAGGGGCCCGCCAGCGCGTGGGCGGCATTGATAATATGGGGGGCGAGGTCGCCTATGCTGCCATTGGCTGCGGCCTTGGTGCGCCAGGTTGGGGGCAGCGCCGGATCAGCCAGAAAGTCTTCCGTATGCTCACCCCGGAAATACGTCATCTCGCCAATTTCGCCTGCCGCGACAATCTCGCGGGCGAGTTGCGAGGCCGGGGTGCGGATATAGTTGAAGCCGGTCATGTTGGCGCAGTGGCTCTTGGCGGCGGCAGCCACCATCACGCGGCTTTCCGCCAGACTGACCCCCAAGGGCTTTTCGCAGAATACATGCTTTCCGGCGGCAAATGCCGCGAGGGCGATTTCGCAATGGGTGTGCTGGGGGCTGGCGATGATGACGGCTTCAACTTTCGGATCATTCACCAGAGTACGCCAGTCGGCGGTTGCGCGGGCAAAGCCGAACTGCCTCGCCTTGTCGGCAGCGCCAACAGCCGTGGTGGTGCAGAGCATTTCGAGAGATGGCCGCAGCCTGGTGTCAAACACGGCGGCCACCGCATTCATGGCCACGGAATGGGCCTTGCCCATATAGCCGCCGCCGATAATTCCGATGCCAATCCTGCGCTGGGTTTTGTCTGTCATTGCAACCCTCACAAACCGCAACTATGGTTCAACGTCAAGTTGGAAGTGAGAATGAAAGGAAATATCATGCCTGCATATGTCGTAGCGACAATGGCCATCCACGATCCGGCAACCTACCGGAAATACACGGACCGGACACCCGCCACAATCAAGCGCCACGGCGGAAAGTTCCTGACGCGCGGCGGCGAGGTTACGACCTTTGAAGGAGAGAAGCTCACCGAGCGCATGGTGATACTGGAGTTTCCGAGCAAGCAGCAGGTGGAGGACTGGATTAACGATCCGGAGTATCAGGAGATCGTCAAATTCCGCCACGCCGCCGCAAAATCGCGGGTTGTGGTTCAGGAAGGCAGCGCCAACACGGAAAATCCCAGTCCGAATGTCTGAGGCGGGAAAACGGTTTCTGGTGCTGGGCCGGGCGGGCATGGATTTTTACGCCGATCCGCCGGGGACACGCCTTGAGGAGGCGCTGCAATTTTCCACGGCCCTTGGCGGTTCGGCGGCCAATATTGCGGCGGCCATTGCAAAACTGGGTGGCGTTGCGGCGCTGGTTTCCGCGGTTTCCAATGATGCGGTCGGGCGCTATATTCTCAACCAGTTGCGGCATTACGGGATCGATGCGGCCCATGTTGCGACGGTTTCGGGAGAGCTGCGCACTTCGCTTGCGGTGGTGGAAACCCGGAACGCTAATTGCCAGTCGGTGATCTACCGCAATGGCGCTGCGGATTTCCAGATCAGCGAGGCGCAGGTGCGGGCCATAGCCTTTGAGAATTTTGACGCCCTGATTGTGACGGGAACCAGCCTGGCGCTCGAACCTTCGCGCAGCGCCACATTCTTATGCATGGCGCTGGCGGCCAAAGCCGGGTTGCAGATCATACTTGATGTGGATTACCGGCCCTACTCATGGGTGAGTGCTGGCGAGGCGGCAGAGACATGTTTGAAGGCTGCAGGGCTCGCCCACATTGTGGTGGGCAATGACGATGAGTTTGCCGTGATGGCGGGGGGCGCGGATGGAATGGCGCTGGCCCAAAAGCTCGCTGCCACTTCGGCTGACATCGTGGTTTACAAAATGGGCGCCAGAGGCTCCATTACCCATGGCAAGGACGTAAGGTTTGAGACTGCCATATTTCCTGTGGAGGCTCTCAAACCCACAGGGGCGGGCGATGCGTTTATGGGAGGCTTGGTGATGGGCTTGGCCACTGGGCATAATCTCGAAGCTTCCGTCTTGCGGGGAACGGCTGCGGCGGCCATTGTTGTCACGCGGGTTGGCTGTGCGCCCGCCTGCCCCACACTTTCCGAACTTGACCACTTCATCCATTCGCACGCACGCTGAGGAACCGCCATGCATTTTCCGCCTTTTGACAACCGGAACAAACCCGTCATTGATGTTGATGATGCCCGCGTGCCGCTCAACTATTTCAACATCATCAAGCTCACGCGCGGCCAGAGTTTTGAATATGCGGCGCCGCGCTATGAGACGGGCATTGTTCCCGCCACCGGCACGGTTGATGTGGACGTGGAGGGCGAGAGTTACACAGATATTGGCCAGCGCGGTGTTGATGTCTGGGATGGCGAGCCGGAGGGGGTTTATGCGCCGACCGGGGCCAAGACCCGCATCGTTTGCAAGTCCGAGAGCGCTGAGGTTTTTGTGGCGGGCGCCAGGTTTGATGATGTTCTCATGCCATTTGCGGTTCGCGCTTCCGACATCGACAAGATTCAATACGGCTCTGATGACACCAAGACGCATCGCAAGATCAAGCACATTCTCGGCACCAAGTATCGTGACCGCGTCGGGCGGCTTTTGGTGTCGGAGTTGTTTACGGTTGGGCAAGGCGGATGGTCGGGGTTTCCGCCGCACAAGCATGACACGGACCGGCTGCCGCTGGAAACGCGCCATGACGAGACCTACAATTTCCGCTTTCGCCCCAATCATGGGTTTGGCATGCAACTGGTGCAGCGCGAAGACGGCCAAGTCGGCGAGGCCTATCATATTGTTGATGGCTCGACTGTGGTGCTGGACCGGGGCTATCACCCCTGCGTTGCCGCCCCTGGCTACGAGATGTATTATTTCACCATTCTTGGCGGTTTGAGCCAGCGCTCGCTGGTGCAATTCTTCCAGCCCACACATGCCTATCAGGTTGAAACCATTCCGGGCATCAAAGACATGATTGCGAAATTCAAGTGACGGTGGCGACACTCAAGGATGTGCTGCAACCGGCCATGCGGGGCGGCCATGCCATCGCGGGCCTTGTCGTTCTGGGTTGGGAAGATGCCCGGGCCTTTGTTGAAGCGGCTGATGAAACCGGCATTCCGGTCATCCTCCAGGCGGGGCCAAATGCCCGCAAATATATGCCCACACAGGTTTGGGGAAAAATGTTCCGCCACCTGGCTGAACAGGCGCGCGTGCCGGTGGTCTGCCATATCGACCATGCCTATACGATTGAGGAGTGCATTGCCGGCATCGAACATGGGTTCAGTTCGGTCATGATTGATGGATCGCGGCTTCCTATTTCAGAAAATATTTCACTCACCGCACGGGTGGTTGAAAGAGCCCACGCAGCGGGAGTATCAGTTGAAGGCGAAGTTGGCGTCGTTGGCTATCATGGTGGCGGGGCATCGGCGATGACGCTTGCTGCCGAGGCGCAGCGGTTTGATCTTGAAAGTGGCGCTGATGCGCTGGCGGTTTCAATTGGCAATGTGCACCTCAGCACGGAGAAAACCACGGGCATCGATTTTGAGAGGTTGCAGGCGATCGAGGCGGTAACGCGGCTGCCGCTTGTTCTGCATGGCGGCAGCGGCATTCCGGTCGCCATCAGGCAGAAACTGGCGCTGGAAAGCAGAGTTTCAAAATTCAATTTTGGAACTGAGCTCCGCATGGCGTTTGGAACGGCATTGCGAAAATCGCTCAGTGACCAGCCCGCCAGTTTTGATCGCATCGAGTTGCTGGGCCTAACTATCCCAGCGCTCCGGCAAGAAGCAATATCCACAATGACGGCGATCTGGCGAACGCCGGCTTAGCAGGCTGCGGAAAAACTATTTGCAGCCATATGCTTCGAGGCTCCCCGCTTTGCGGCTCGCACCTCAGCACGAGGATAATTAACTGCATACCTCACCCTGAGGAGTCCTGCAGAGCAGGGTTACGAGGACGGGTTACGGTAACCGTCCGGCTCTTGAGTTGAAGAAATATTTCTTTGCAAAATCAACATTCTGAACGCCACCCACCCTCGCCCTTCCCACAAGGCGGAGGGAATGTTCTTACGTATGCAGTTGACAGGCAAAGTTTGTTTCAAAGAGCTGTTGGCATTAGTCGATTCACGCGACTTCCAGCCGTTTCACCTTGATCTTATCGGCGGCGACTTGGGCGATGTCGTAATTCACTTGCTGGGTGAGCCAGCTTGTGGGGCTGCCGCCGAAGGCTTTGGAGAGGCGAACGGCCATTTCCGGCGAGATGCCGCGCCTGGCATTGACGAGTTCAGACAGGGAGTTGCGCGAAACGTCAAGGGCCGCTGCGGCATCGGTGATGCTGAGGCCCAAGGGTTCGATGCAATCATGCAGAACGGCCTTGCCGGGATGCGGCGGATTTTTCATGGGCATGACCGTCCTCTCAATGATAGTCCACATCGTCGATGTCGAAGGCGTTGCCATTTTCAGATCGAAACACGATGCGCC
>JANNXN010000034.1:0-3347 GCA_031409595.1 Rhodobiaceae bacterium | reverse complement strand
CTGCCATCGCCAACACACGGCAATGAACGAATACCTCTCTCGAGCAGCTTCGTTGGCGCCCGCATATTCACAACTTCCGCCGCACCCGGATAGCCCAAGGGCCCCGTGCCCCGCATGAACAAAATCGTATTCTCATCAATTGCAAGTTTGGGATCATCAATATGGGCGTGATAATCTTCCGGCCCGTCAAACACGATCGCCTTTGCCTCAAATGCGTTCGGCTCTTTGGGATTTGAAAGATAGCGCGTACGGAACTCCTCGGAAATCACCGATGTCTTCATGATGGCGCTGTCAAACAGATTGCCCGAAAACATCTTGAAGCCGGCGTTTGCCATCAAAGGCTTGGCATACTCCTTGATCACTGCGCGGTCCCAGGAGAATTTGCCCTTGCAGTTTTCACCCATCGTCTTGCCATTGGCGGTTATCGCATCTTCGTGAATGCGCCCTGCTGCAATAAGCTCGGCGACAACGGCTGGAACACCGCCGGCCCGGTGATAATCCTCGCCCAGATATTCGCCAGCTGGCTGCAAGTTCACCAGCAATGGAACATCAAGCCCATGCGTTTCCCAATCCTTCACTTCGAGTTCAACTCCGATGTGGCGGGCGATTGCGTTCAAATGATTGGGACAGTTGGTCGATCCCCCGATTGCGGAGTTAACAGCAATGGCGTTTTCAAAGGCCCTGCGGGTCAAAATCTTTGACGGCGTCAAATCCTCGTGCACCATTTCAACGATGCGAAGGCCCGTGGCGTAAGCCATTTGCCCGCGCTCGCGGTAAGGAGCGGGGATTGCCGCATTGCCCGGAAGCGTCATGCCAAGCGCTTCGGCAAGCGAGTTCATCGAAGTGGCTGTCCCCATGGTATTGCAAAAGCCGGTGGAAGGGGCTGACGTTGCGACAAGTTCAACAAAGCCTTCATAATCAAGTTCGCCCGTTGCAAGTTTTTCGCGCGCCATCCACACGATGGTGCCTGAACCCGTGCGCTGGCCTTGATACCAGCCATTGAGCATGGGGCCCGATGACAGGGCGATGGCCGGAATATCAACAGTTGCCGCCGCCATCAAGCAGGCAGGCGTGGTTTTGTCGCAGCCAATGGTCAGCACCACGCCATCCAATGGATAGCCATAAAGCACTTCAACGAGCGACAGATAGGCAAGGTTCCGGTCCAGCGAAGCCGTTGGCCGCTTGCCCGTTTCTTGAATGGGATGAACCGGAAACTCCAGCGGCACGCCGCCAGCCGCCGTAATCCCATCGCGCACCCGTTTGACCAGGTCAACATGAGCGCGGTTGCACGGGCTGAGATCAGACCCCGTTTGCGCAATGCCGATGATGGGCTTGCCGCCCTGCAATTCGCCACGCGTGAATCCATAATTGAGATAACGCTCGAGATAGAGAGCTGTCATATCCGCGTTGTTGGGATTGTCGAACCAGTTCTGTGACCGGAATTTCAATTTCTTGGGTTCTTTGGACATCTGCAGCCTCGCTGTGTTTTGTCATACAATAAAGTGGTTACAGCCCAGCGTCTACAGTAACACAAAATTTGACCATTTGAACAAATTCTGTCATCTTGTCCAAATCATCAAGGAGGAAGTGCGATGGCAGCGAAGGCTGATGGAATTGCCGCAAAGCGCTTGACGAAGGCCGACTATGCCCGAAACTTCGCCGACCTGCACCCCCCGCTCACCGATCATGAAGCACTCGTCGAAGCAGATCGCTGCTATTTCTGCCACGACGCCCCCTGCATGACGGCCTGCCCCACATCCATCAATATCCCGATGTTCATTCGCCAGATATCAACTGGTTTGCCGAAAAATGCAGCCAAGACGATTTTCGATCAGAATATCCTGGGCGGCATGTGCGCCAGGGTCTGTCCCACTGAAACCCTGTGCGAAGAAGTTTGCGTACGCGAAGTGGCGGAAGGCAAGCCCGTAAAAATCGGCATGCTGCAGCGCTACGCCACCGATGCGTTGATGGCCGAAAAGCAGCACCCCTATTCCCGCCCCAAACCAACCGGCAAAAAAATTGCTGTGCTTGGCGGCGGTCCGGCAGGATTGGCCTGCGCTCACAGGCTTTCCATGCGCGGCCACGATGTAACGATTTTTGAAGCCCGCAAGAAAGCCGGCGGCCTCAACGAATACGGCATTGCGGCTTACAAGACAGTCGATGACTTTGCCGCCAGGGAAGTTGCCTTCATTTTGTCCATCGGCGGCATCACCATAAAAACCGGCAAAGCCCCGAAGCTTCCAGACTTGCAGAAAAACTTTGACGCGGTCTTTTTGGGCTTCGGCCTGCAGGGCGTAAATGCCCTGGGCGCCAAAAACGAAGACGCCGATGGCATTGAGGATGCGGTTCACTACATCGCCGAACTGCGCCAGGCCAGGGATGTGAGCAAGCTTCCAGTAGGTCGGCGTGTATTGGTCATTGGCGGCGGCATGACAGCCATAGACATAGCAATCCAGTCAAAACTTTTGGGCGCTGAGGATGTAACAATTCTTTACCGCCGGGGTGCTGAACATATGAAAGCATCGGCCTATGAACAGGAGCTCGCCCAAACCAAAGGTGTCAAAATCAAACACTGGGTGCAGCCCAGGAAAGTTCTGACCAAGGGTAAAAAGGCCATCGGCTTGAAATGCGACTATATGAAAATGGATAGGGCCAAGCTTGTGGCCACGGGTGAAAGTTTCGAAATCGCCGCCGACATGATTTTCAAAGCCATCGGACAAACCGCGATTAATGTAACTGGCGGTGCGCTGGCCCTGGTTGACGGCCGCATCAAGATCGACGCCGAAAAGCGCACCAGCGTCGATGGCATCTGGGCTGGCGGCGATTGCGCCGCTGGTGGCCAGGATCTGACAGTTGCCGCCGTAGATGATGGCCGCAGAGCCGCTGAATCCATTCATGAGTATCTTTCGCAATGAACACAATACTTGTCATCCCCGCATTTATTGCGGGGACCCATAGCACCGCACGCTCAAACAGGAGAGTTGCGGAACGCTGGGTTGCCGGAACAAGTCCGGCAATGACAAAACTTATGTAGAGGAGTTTCCCCATGGCAGACCTTCGCACCAATTTCGCCCGTATAAAATCTCCCAATCCATTTTGGCTTGCTTCCGCACCGCCCACCGACAAGGAATACAACGTCGTGCGCGCCTTCAAGGCGGGCTGGGGTGGGGTTGTCTGGAAAACCCTTGGCGAAGAAGGCCCGCCCGTCGTCAACGTCAATGGCCCCCGCTACGGCGCAATTCATGGCGCTGATCGCAGGCTTCTGGGCCTCAACAACATCGAACTCATTACTGATCGTCCTCTGCAGATCAATCTGCAGGAAATCAAGCGCGTCAAGAAGGATTGGC
>JANNXN010000033.1:0-23055 GCA_031409595.1 Rhodobiaceae bacterium | reverse complement strand
GAGGTCGGTGTTGTTGAGGACAAATGGCTTGAGTGTCATGGTTGAAGTTCCTTTTGATTGATGCCCGACGCGTTGGTTCAAAATTCATAGCGAAGTGCCGACCGTCGACTTCACGGGCTGCACCTAAAAATTTCATCGTCGCTGGAACATCACCGGCCATTGACTGGCCGTTCAGTGGATCGACTTCATCCACTCGCATGTTGCCCCATACGAACCGCACTAATTGAGAATCCTAGCCATCAGTTCCGCGCTATTTGCCTCGCGGGATCCATGGCCTTTAGTACTGCTAGTGCCACTGGTAGTGTCGAAATTGGGTCTAAAATTGCTCTTTAGACCCAGTCCTAACGTCTCATTTTATGAAATCTTTGTCAATGGTCTTATTGATTTGTTAATAACTTGCCTGCGGCCAAGGTTAATTCGACCCGGTATTTCCGTGATTTATGCAGCAAATTTGCGGGTGGATTTGATCAGCCGGCACGACCGCCCGGTATTTCGAGGACGCGAATCTCCATGGGTTTTGCCATGGCATTCCCCTGCCCCTACCGACTTAAATTGATTTTACCGCAATCTCGCGTTTGCGGCGGGCCATGTAGTCTTTCAGGGCGTCATCGATGACCGGATCGATTGGCGGCTGCTGGTATTCAGTGAGCATTTTTTTCCAGATGGTATTGGCGCGGGAATAAGCGTCGATCTTGCCGCGCTCAACCCAGGTGTCGTGATTGTCCCAGTTGGAAAGCAGCGGCGTGTAAAAAGCATGCTCGTAGCGCTCCATGGTGTGGGCCGTGCCGAAGAAGTGTCCAGCGGGGCCTACATCACGGATTGCATCAAGCGCCAATGTTTCAGTTGAGACTTCGAAGGGTTCGAAATAGGCGGCCATCATCTGCAGCATTTCGGCATCGACGATCAATTTTTCGAATGATGCTGTCAGTCCGCCGCCGAGCCAACCGGCCGCATGGAGAACCATGTTGGCCCCCCCCATCAAGCAGCCCCACAATGACATGGCGCTTTCATAAGCAGCCTGTGCATCCACATCATTGGCGGCCGTTACGTTGCTTGAGCGGAAAGGCACGCCGAGGTGGCGGGCGAGCTGGCCGGAGGCCTGGGCGGCCTGGGTGTATTCCGGCGTGCCGAAAGCAGGGGCGCCGGATTTCATATCCACGTTCGATGTAAAACCACCATACATGACGGGAACGCCGGGTCTTATGATTTGGCAGAGTGCGATGCCTGCCATTGCTTCGGCGTGTTGCTGTGTGAGAGCGCCTGCAATGGTAACAGGTGACATGGCGCCAGCCAGCGTGAACGGCGTGATGACGTTGCACTGGCCGTGCTCGGCGAAGGTCATCAGGCCTTCTGCCATGGGAACGTCAAGCTGCAGTGGCGAGTTGGTGTTGATGATGCAGGTGTGGACTGGCGTGTTGAGCAAGTTTTCGCGTGTTGTGCCAAGGGCAATCGCTGCCATTTCGAGGCCGTCAATGGCGCGGCCACGGCCCAGGCCTTGTGGCTGCCAGTTTTTGTCCATCAGCGTGATTTCGGCGTAATGCAGATCGAGATGGCGCGTATCAGCAGGTAGATCGAGGGCTTCGAAGGGACCACCGCCTTCCTGGTGAATGATGTTGAGCGACTGAATGAGTTTTATGTAGTCGCACATCTCGGCATAGGTGCCGGCCCGCCTGCCCTTGTCGCGATCCATGACATAGGCGGGTCCGCCCACCGAAGACAGAATGCAATGCCTGCCGCCAATTCTCAGATTGCGTTGGGGATTGCGGGCGGCAAGCGTAAATTCGCGTGGCGACTTTTTGATCAGCTCGGCAATCATGGCGCGATCAAAGCGGACCCGCATATCGCTTTCATTAACCATGGCTCCGGCCGACTTGTAGTATTCACGGGCCCGTGGTTCCAACACGCGCATGCCGATCTCTTCCAATACGGTGAGCGCTGCAGCGTGGATTGCTTCTATTTGATCGGCACTTAGAATTTCGATGGGCGCATAGGGGCGTACCAATTGTTTCCATGGTCGCTGCGAAATGCCGCCAATGGCGCGGATCGGCCTTCCGGGTCTGCGGCGCTCGCGGGGTTCAGTCATGGTTTGGGCGCTCCCGTCTGAGTGGGCCTTGATTGCTTGCACCGAACTCGCGGGCAAAGCTGTGGCCGCTGTAAACAGCATCGGCGATGGTGGAAGGGGCCAGGCAATCACCAATGCGGGTGGTGAATTTGAGGGACTTGGCGAGATCATCATTTGCGATGCGGCCGGTGACCAGAATGAGGGTTTTACACGGGATAATCATTTCGCGACCCGTATAAGCGCAAGCGAAGCGCACCTCGTCTGCCGAATGTGCCATTAGACTGTGGGTGACGATGACTTTGATGCCCAGATCGAGCAGTCTTTTTTGGACAAAAAATTGCTCATCGGTCATCGCCGTCCATGAGGAAGCTGTTGCCATGGGTGTGACAAGCGTTACGTCGTGGCCTTGCATTTTCAGCTTTTCGGCAAGAGCGCCACCCATGAAATAATTCTCGTCATCATAGATAACCACTTTGGGCTTGATTTCGTTTCCACTGAAGACATCATCGGGCGTCAAGGCCCGCGGCAGGTTCAACACGGCTTCTCCAACAACACCAATGCCATCACGCCGCCATGTGCTGCCGGTTGCCAACACAACATGGTCTGCCCCGAAATCCGCAATATCTGGAGTTGTCATTGCACTGCCGCGATAGATTTCGACGTTGGGAAGTTTGGATAGCATGTGCTCGCGGTAATCACGCACGCGGATCCAATTGGCGAGGCCGGGTAATGCAGACTCATTCAGCAGCCTGCCGCCCAGTTTATTGTTTTTCTCAGCCAGGGTTACGTCGTAGCCACGGTTACCAAGGGCAAGGGCTGCCTCAAGCCCTGCGGGGCCGCCGCCAACAACCAGTATTTTTGCCACTGCGTGTTTTATGGCGATGCGTTCAGGGTGCCAGCCGCGACGCCACTCTTCGCCCATGGTGGGGTTTTGGGTGCAGCGTAGATGTACAGCTTCATTGTTTGCGGCGCGGCAGATATTGCAGCCAATGCATTCGCGAATTTCATCCTCGCGGCCCTCCTTGATTTTGTTCGGCAGGAAGGGATCGGCAATCGATGGGCGGGCGGCGCCAATAAAATCCTGAATGCCGCGCTTGATCTGGCTCACCATTGTATCTGGCGACGTGAAGCGGCCAACGCTGACGACTGGTTTTGTCGTCAGGCTCTTGACGAAAGCAATGTAGGGTTCTTGAAATCCTTCGGCGCTGAAGCGCGAAGATGTTGAGTCATTTCCAAGGCTTCCGGCGAGATTTACATCCCAGAGATCAGGAACTTCAGCGAGCATCGCCACGACATCCCGCCCTTCACCTTCGGACGTTATGCCTGTTGGCCCATGTAATTCATCCACAGCCAGACGGAGCGCTACAGCGCAGCTGTTGCCAATTGCTTCCTTGGTATCTTCCAGCATTTCCCTGAGAAGCCGGGAGCGATTTTCGAGGGAACCCCCATATTCATCGATGCGCGTGTTGCTGCGGCGGGACAGAAATTGAAACGGCAAATAATCATGTCCGCCATAGACATAGATGATGTCAAAGCCAGCGTGCTTGGCTCTTATGGCCGCGTCCCGCTGCCAGTTTCGAAACTCGCGAATGTCCTGCCTGTCCATGGTTCGCGATGTGGCAGGAAGGCCGAGCTTGGCCTGTCTGGTTGACGGCGCCAATGTTGGTGTTCGCATCATGCGGTTGCTGGAGTGAGAGCCGCCATGCCAGAGCTCGATACCCGCAAGGCTGCCATGGGCATGAATGGCACTGGCAACGGTTGCCAGGGATTTCACGTCATCATCATCCCACAGTGTTAGGAAACCGAAGGGGCTATCGTCCGAGCTGGGGTGGATTGAACAATATTCGGTGCATACTACGCCCCAGCCGCCCTCGGCCTTTACGCCCCTGAGCGCTGCGGAGCTTTTTGGCTTCATGTAACCCATGCCGGTTGCGTGGGGTGTCTGGTAAAACCGGTTTGGCGCCGTGACGGGGCCAATGCGCACGGGCTCAAATAAAATATCATAGCGGGTGTTACGTTGCATGTTGCCAACAGCCTATACCTTATTATATGATCGTTCAATAAGGATTGAGGGCCTGTGATGCCTGAAGTTGTAACTGGGTTTCCGCGCAAGGTTCGAAGCGTTGAGAATTTCTTTATTTCCTTGCGCGATGGAACGAAGCTGGCTGCCAAAATGTGGTTGCCTGAGGACAGCGAAACCAATCCGGTTCCGGTCATTCTTGAATATCTGCCCTATCGAAAACGCGATGGAACGCGGCGGCGAGATCAGGGCTTGCACATGTATTTTGCCGGCCACGGCTATGCCAGCGTGCGGCTCGACATACGGGGGTCGGGCGATAGTGATGGGCTGATCGAAGATGAGTATTCGGTGCAGGAGCAGCTCGATGGTTGCGAAGCCATTGAATGGCTTTCGAAACAATCATGGTGCGATGGCCAGGTCGCGATGATCGGAATTTCGTGGGGTGGTTTTAACGGATTGCAAATTGCGGCGCGAAAGCCCCCTGCCCTCAAAACCATCATCACTGTGGGCTCCACTGATGATCGCTATGCGACAGATATTCATTGGGTTGGCGGGTGCCTTTCCAAAGATAATTTCGACTGGTCGGCCACCATGTTTGCCCATAACGACCTGCCGCCTGATCCGGAAATTGTCGGCGAAGCCTGGCGCGACATGTGGAAAGCCCGCATGGAAAACAATGTGCCGTGGATCATCAAATGGCTGCAACATCAAAGGCGCGACGATTACTGGAAACAAGGATCAGTGTGCGAGGACTTCAGCGAGATTACGATCCCGGTTTATGCGGTGAGTGGCTGGGCTGACAATTATTCGGAAAGCGTGCCGCGATTGCTGACTGGACTGCCTGGACCGCGGTTGGGGCTCGTAGGACCATGGGCGCATTCCTATCCGCATGATACAGCGGTTGGGCCTTCGATTGGCTGGCTGCAGGAAGCGGTGCGCTGGTTTGATCATTGGATGAAAGGCGTCGACACCGGCATCATGAAGGAGCCAATGTACCGGGCATGGATGCAGGAATCGATGCCGCCGAAGACGTGTTATTTGGAAAGGCCGGGGCGCTGGGTTGGTGAGGCCAAATGGCCGTCGCCACGAATTTCACATGAGAAACACTATTTGAATTCTGGCGGGTTGAGCCGGAGGAAGTCTGCACCCAAAAAGGCCAGGATTTGTTCGCCGTTGTGGGTTGGGCTTGCTGCGGGCGAAGTTGGACGCTACGGCGAGGATGCGGAATGGGCGACGGATCAAAGAGAAGACGATGGCGGCTCATTGGTGTTCACAAGTGATCCGCTGAAGAAGAGTTTTGAAATTCTTGGCGCGCCACAACTGCATCTGGAATTTTCATCGGACAAGCCGCAGGCGCTGGTGTGTGTCCGGCTGAATGATGTGGCTCCTGATGGCAGCTCGACGCGGATTACTGTGGGGTTACTCAATCTCACGCATCGGGATTCACACGAGCATGCCACAGCTTTGAAACCGGGCAAGACTTACAAGGCCGTTGTTGATCTGGATGACATCGCCCACAGCTTTCCGAAGGGGCACCGTATTGCGGTTTCCGTTTCAACGAGCTATTGGCCAATTGCCTGGCCCTCGCCGGAACTGGCGACACTCACCATCACCACGGGCAACAGCTATCTTGAACTGCCAGTGCGCCCGAAGAATTCCAAGGATGCGAAGCTGCGCGCATTTGGGCCTGTCGTTTCGGCTCCGCAAGCGCCTTTCATCCAACATCCCTTTGAGCCCACAACCAAGCGGCGGGTAACGCGCGATCTCTTAAGCGGGCGCATGGTGGTGGGTTTTCCGCGCTGGACCTATTCCAAGGAAATGCCGGATATCGGGCAAACGCAGAAATCCATTGCCCATGCACGCTACGAGATTACTGATGGTGATCCGCTTTCGGCGCTCACCGACACCGATTATTTTGTAGAGATGAAGCGACGTGATGCAACGATCACGCATCGCAGCCATGGCACGCTCACTTGTGATGCCACGCATTTCATTGTGAAGATGGAATTGAAGATTGAAGAAAACGGCGTTCAGGTGTTTGAACGCCAGTGGCATGAGAGGATTAAACGTGACATGGTTTAAGGGAGGACAACTGATCTCGTGTTAAATTATGCCATCAAGCGCATATGCCTTGCCGTGCTGATCCTGTTTGTGGTCATGCTGGCCATGTATGCGATGGTGTTTCTGGTGCCGGGTGATCCTGCCACTGTTGCGTTGGGACCGCGCGCTACGCCTGCTTTGAAACTGGAACTGGTTCAACGCATGGGACTTGATCAACCAGTCCTCACGCAGGTTTTCAATTTTTTCAGGAACGCGGTGACGGGTGACCTGGGAATTGATGTGTGGTCGAAACGGCCCGTGCTTGATGAAATTCTTGAGATGTTTCCCTACACATTTCTGCTCGGTGTTGTGGCCATGGGTTGGGCGCTGGTGCTTGGCATCCTGTTGGGTTGCGCCGCCGTTATCTATCGCGGCACCGCGATGGACAGGTTGCTTGGCGTTCTATCGGTGAGCATGATTTCGATTCCATCATTTGTGGTGGCAATCTACCTGCTGCTCATATTTGCGGTCTGGCTGCGCTGGTTGCCCGCCATCGGTGCGGGTGAAGCGGGAGATTTCTGGAGCCAGTTCCGGGCCATCCTGATGCCAGCGTTTGCGGTTGGAATTAGCTGGGTGGGCTATCTGGCGCGCATGGTTCGCGCTTCGATGCTGGACGTCATGGGGGCAAATCACATTCGAACGGCGCGCGCGTTCGGGCTTCCGGAATATCGCGTGGTGTTCAAATATGCGCTGCGTATTGCAATCATACCGACGATATCCGTCATTGCCGTTGGGCTTGGAAGCATTGTTTCGAGTGCGGTGTTTGTGGAAACAGTATTCACCCGGCCCGGCATCGGAACGCTTATTACGTCGGCTGTACTGAGACGCAATTACCCTGTTGTGATGGGGACTGTCCTTGTGATGACGGCCTTCTATCTGGTTGTCATCACAGCGGCTGACCTGCTGATTGCCAGGCTTGATCCGAGGGTGCGTGATGTTCTCCGGAGTTAGGTCACTCATCCGCGATCCCATGGGGTTTCTTGGGCTCTCGCTGGTCGTCATGTTTTTCGCCATGGCGGCATCCGCACCGATTATCTCGCCCTATGATCCCGTAAAGATCAGCGTACAGGCGAAGCTGCTCGAGCCCAATTTCTCCCATTGGCTGGGAACGGACCAACTCGGGCGCGATACGCTATCGCGCATCATCTACGGGGCCCGCACTGCGCTTTCCATCGCGTTGACCACGACTTGCACAGCTGGCGTGATTGGGCTTCTGCTGGGGCTTGTTGCAGGCTTCGGGCCACGCTGGCTGGACAGCATTCTGGTTCTCATGTTTGACTCACTCAACTCGCTGCCGATGATCATGTTTGCGCTGGCGGTGATCACTGTGCTCGGCCCTGGCACCACTACGCTGGTTTTGGTGATCGTGCTGATTTCCATTCCGGGTTATGCACGGCTTATCCGGGCGCAAACGCTGACCCTGAAAAACAGCGATTTCATATTGGCCGAGCGCACACTTGGCGCTTCGAACGCTCGGATCATTCTGGTGCATCTGTTGCCAAATGTGGTGGGGCCGCTGGTGATTATTCTCAGCATGGATATTCCGGTTGTCATCATGCTTGAAGCGGGGTTGAGCTACTTGAATCTTGGCGTTCGCCCACCCACCCCTTCATGGGGCAATATTCTTTACGATGGATACAATTCGCTGCGCTCGACTTCCACACTTGTCATCGCGGCGGGAGTGCCACTGGTGCTTGCAACGCTTGGGTTTACCTTTCTGGGCGAGGCGCTGCGCGATGCGATCGATCCCAAATTGCAATTGCGGAGGCCCGCATGAGCGAGGCCCTGCTCCGCGTTGAAAACCTATCAATCGGATATGATGCCGGTATTGGGCAAATCCATGCCGTGCGGAACGCAAATATTGAAGCGCGGGCGGGAGAAGTTGTTGGCATTGTGGGCGAGAGCGGCTGCGGAAAATCTACACTGGTTGCTGCAATCATCAATCTGCTTGCCACCAATGCCATCGTGAATTCCGGCTCTGTGTATTACAAAGGCACCGACATTCTGACGTTGGACAAGGAAGCCCAACGGCGTATTCGCGGGCGCGATATTGCCATGGTATTTCAGGATCCGATGACGACTTTCAATCCAGTGTTGTCATTGGGTGAGCAACTCGTCGACTTTCAACATCACCTGGACGGAATTTCTGACGCTGAAAAGGCTAAGCGGGCCCGTTCGCTGCTGACGCGTGTGGGCATTCCCGACTCTGATCATTGCATGGGGCGCTATCCGCATGAACTTTCTGGCGGCATGCGACAGCGGGCGAGCATTGCCGCGGCACTGCTGATGAAACCCAATGTGCTTGTAGCAGACGAACCGACCGCAGCGCTTGATGTAACCATGGAAGCGCAGATCATCCATCTGCTGCGCGAACTTCGGCAAGACCATCAGGGCGCCATCATTGTTGTCACGCATCAACTCGGTGTGGTGGCTGAACTCTGCGACCGGGTCTATGTGATGTATGCGGGGCAAGTGGTTGAGCAAGGTCTGGTTGATGACATCTATCATGCGCCGCAACACCCCTATACACGGGCCCTCATTGCCTGTGATCCGGCGCATTTTGAGGAGCGGACGGAGGTGTTGCCAACCATATCCGGGCGACTTCCGGATTTGAGCAAACTTCCACCGGGCTGCAGCTTTGCGGCACGTTGCTCGCTTGCCACTGATCGATGCAGAAGTGCTTCGCCGCCCTGGGTTAGAGTTTCCGAAACCCAATATGCGCTTTGTCATGAGGTGGCGCATGGCTGATCTCCTTCGGGTTCAGGGTCTCAGCGTCAATTTTCCGGTTTCGGGCGGGTTATTTGAACGCGGGACAGTCAATGTTCTTGGCGGAATTTCATTGGCCCTGAGCGCTGGCGAAACGCTTGGTCTCGTGGGTGAATCAGGTTCAGGGAAAACAACTTTGGCACGGGCCATTCTGGGGCTGGTGCCAGTGAGTGCTGGCAAGATTGAGTTTGATGGACAGGAACTCAATTCAAAGCGGGCCTTTGCCGCATCGCGCAGGTCTTCGGCCATGATGTTTCAAGACCCTATCGCTTCGCTTAGTCCGCGCATGTCAGTCGGATCACTGTTGACGGAACCCTTTGTCATTCACCACATTCCGATGGAGAGCAGAAAAGCCAAGGCTGAAGAGTTGCTGAACCGCGTTGGACTGAACCCAGGCATTGCGCAGCGTTTCCCCCATGAACTTTCTGGTGGGCAGGCGCGGCGCGTTGGCGTGGCGCGGGCGCTGGCACTCAATCCCAAACTGGTTATTGCTGATGAACCGACAGCTGGACTTGATGTTTCAGTGCAGGGCGAAATTCTCAATCTGATGACTGAACTCAAGAAAATTCTTGGGCTCAGCTATTTGATCATCACCCATAATCTTGCAATCGTGCGGCATGTGTCGGATCGGATTGCTGTCATGTATCTGGGCCGCCTGGTTGAAACCGGGCCAACGCGCGAAGTTTTCGAGCGCCCCTTACACCCCTATTCGAAAAGCCTGATTGCCTCTGAGCCACAGCCGGACCCGCGAAAGAGGCGCGCTGATCTGGCCATCAAGGGAGAGATTCCAGGAATTTTGAATAGGCCCGCCGGATGCGAGTTTCATACGCGCTGTGCGCTGGCCCAGGATATCTGTCGCAATGAAGCGCCGCTTTTGCGTGAACTCGCGCCGGATCGATTTGTGAAGTGTCATTTTGCAGAAACCTGAAACAGAAAGGGAGACGAACATGAAGACGCATTGGAGAACAGATAGACGCGGACTACTCAAGGCTGGTGGTGGATTGTTGGTTGGCATGATGGCAGCGCCCAATTTTGCGTGGTCGGCTGACGGCGATACATTGCGCATTCGCGTTGATTCAGACATACAGGTGATGGACCCAAAAGGCATCATCGGAGGCCTTGATGAGATCATGCCGCGTTGCACGCAGATTTCACTCATCAGACTGGGTGACACCCGGGATGGCAATAAATGGGAACCCTGGGGCGCTGAGAAAATAGAGTGGGTCGCTCCAAACAAAATCGCCTTCACCTTGCGCGATGGCCTCAAATGGAACAATGGTTTCGGGCCAGTAACCACCGAAGACGTAAAGTACTCCTATGAGCGGATTGCGGGAAGCGATTCAGCCTGGGCCTATCAATTTGAAAAACTTGACCATGTGGAAATCATTGATGCGCGCTCTGGAATTATTCACCTGAAAGAAGCCTACACGCCATTCTGGATTGTCACCCTGCCCTATTACGGCGGGCACATTGTTTGCAAGGCGGCGGTTGAGAAGGTTGGCGGCAGCTACACAACGGAGATTCCGGCGCAGTGCGGCCCGTTCCTGATGGACAAATGGGAGCAGAACCAGAAAATGACGCTGGTTGCCAATCCGGATTGGAATGGTCCCAAATCTGATTTCTCGAAAATTGAAATATATATTGTGACCGATGATCAGGCGGCACAGCTGGCGTATGAAGCTGACGCATTTGACTTTACCAAGCTTGCTGTAGGCGCCGCCAAGCAAGTGAAATCTGCAATGCCCGCTGGCGCCAAACTGATCGAGGCACAATCCACCCGTTATGTTTGGCTCACGATCAATATGAATGCAGAACCCTTGAAGGATATCAAGGTGCGGCAAGCCATCCAATATGCCTATGATGGCGATGCGGTTTTGCAGGGGGCCTATGACGGCCTGACAGGCCGTTCAGCTGGCGTTGTTCAACCGGACACGAGTTTCGCACGGGAGAAAAACAAGATTGCAACGCGCGATGTTGAAAAGGCGAAGGCATTGCTGGCGGAGGCCGGCGCCAGCAATTTGAATCTCAAACTTGTGGCTCTGACGGATGCCACTTCGCAGGCCATCGCGCAAATCATTCAGGCAAGTCTTGGCGAGGCTGGCATCACGGTTGAAATCCAGCCGACAGAGGATGCAGCCTATTGGGCGCTTGGCGACAAAACGGCGGGAGATGCCTATAAGTCACTTGAGCTTGCGCTCATGAACTTTGCAGGCGGCATTGACCCCACGGAAAATCTTGTTTGGTTCAGGCCGGATCAGATCGGCGTTTACAATTGGTCGTTCTTCGACAGCAAGGAGTTTGAAGAGCTTTACCAACAAGGCCTGGTTGAGCAGGAGGAAGCCAAGCGGAAATCAATATTCAACCGGATGGAAGATTTGATGGAAGATTCAGGTGGATTTATTTTCATCTGCTTCGAGCCCTATGTCGCCATTCATGATGCGAATCTGCAACCAGTCATTCTGGCGGATGGGCATCCCAATCCAACGATGTTCAAGAAAGTTTAGGAAGCTTTGCGGCGCTGCAAATAGTGGCGCCGCAATTCACACGATGACAAAGGCGAAGAAAAAGACACCACGGTTTGCGCGTCATGCGGCGGACGATCGTCGCGCCATGCTCATCGAGGCTGGCCTGGCGTGCCTGGCCAAAGGTGGAATATTGGGCTTCACCATCGAGCGCATATGTGTGGAAGCAAAGGTTTCGCGTGGCCTCATCACGCATCACTTCAAATCCAAGGATGGACTTCTCGCTGCCATCTACGCAACCATGTATGGCAGGGTTTTGGCGGCAATCGAAAACCCTGACCCAAACAAGGAACGCATCATCGGCATCATTGATGCCATTCTCTCGCGCGAGTTTTTCAACCGCGAGAGCCTCAATATCTGGCTCGCATTGTGGGGGGAAATTGCCAACAATCCAGAACTCCTGAAAGAACACCGGAAGCAATATGCGCGGTATCGCAAAGGCGTTGAAGCGGCGCTGGATGAAATCGCGACCAAACGCGGACTAGAAATTGATACGGCCCTTGTGGCAACCATGTTCATCTCGCTGGTTGATGGCCTGGGGCTGGAATGGTGCATTGAACCGCGGCTGCTTTCGTCCAGGGATGCCAAGGAGGCTTGTTTCATGATGCTGGAGCCCCTATTGGGGCCCTTGAGATGACCCAGGAATCCCTTGCGCAATGGCTCGCGGAATTGGCACATGCTGTCAGCAGCAGCGAATTTGTGGAGGCGCAGCTGGGCAAGCCCACGGCTGCCGCGGACGATCTCAAATCCATCGACATTCGGCCGATCATGATCAAGAGTGAACTCAAGCTCAGCTTCACCTATCATCACCGCACCCGCGATATCGTGAAGAATTTTGGACTTGATGAAAGCCTGTCGCATATTGCCGAACATCTGAGACAAAAATTTGATCAAGGTCGGCTCTATACATTGCCTGCCGACTTCTCCCTGAGCAGGACGCCAGCAGGCTTTCAGCTTGACCGAGGGCCCGCCAGCCAGAAGCAATTGCCCGAACTTTCGCATAATCGGGCGAAGCAACGCTACATTGAGGGCGAAGGCAGAACCTACCTGCACCGCCTTGGCTTAACTGATGCGCAGGGCAAGGTGCACAAGGCGTCGCAGGACAAGTTTCGCCAGATCAACAAATACATCGAAATTCTCGATGGGCTGATCAAGCAGCTCGACACCAGCAAGCATTTGCGCATTGTTGATATGGGGGCTGGCAAGGGCTACCTGACGTTTGCGCTCTATGACCACCTGATCAATACGCTCAAGCTTGATGTGGAGATCACAGGTGTGGAGCAGCGTGAGGATCTGGTAGCGCTGTGCAATGACATTGCGCGGAAAGAAGCCTTCTCGCACTTGCGGTTTGTGCAGGGTTCCATCTCAAGATACGATTGCGCCGGTGCGGATATTGTTATCGCCCTGCACGCCTGCGATACAGCAACGGACGATGCGATCAACAAGGCGGTTCGCGCCGGAGCCAAGCTGATCGTGGTGGCACCCTGCTGCCACAAGCAAATTCGCCGCGAGATGGAAGGCAAGCGCGCGACCCACCAGCTCGATATTCTCATGAAGCATGGCACCTATGTGGAGCGCATGGCTGAAATGGTGACCGATGGATTGAGGGCGGAATTGATGGAACTGCAGGGTTACAGGACCAAGCTTTTTGAATTTGTTTCGGATGCGCACACGCCCAAAAACGTAATGATTGTGGCGACGCGACTGGCCACGGCCCGACGGCCCGAGGACACAGAAAAGCTCCGCCAATCAATTGCTGCCACCAAGGCGCAATTTGGAATTGTCCACCATCACCTGGAGCGCCTTCTCGACAGTTGACAGCGCAATACTGCTGTCGCAATATTGTAATACAAATTAAAATATCGACAGGGTGGCGACTTGGGATTGTTTGCGATAACCGTTGATTTTACCTTGCAGCCAGGATCACTGGCAGCTTTTCGCAAGCTTATTGACAGGAACGCCAAAGACTCGTGTGCCGACGAACCGGGGTGTCGGAGATTTGATGTTTTGGCGCCGGAAAACTCAACTGACCGGGTTTTCCTCTATGAAATTTATGATGACCGCGCTGCGTTTGATGCGCACCTCACGACGCCGCACTACGATGTCTTCAACCGCGAAAGCGCGTCGCTGGTTTTGACCAAAAAAGTAGCCGTGTATGATTTGGCGTGCGAAGGATCGCAAACTTCAAAATGAAAAGGAAAGCCGGTGGCCACTAATCGCCTGAAAGACATGACGCGCAGCAGAGAGGCCAAGCTTGGCCACTTCATTGTTGAATTTGCGACCCCCGGCATTGGCCACATCATGAAGGCGGCGGGATGCGATTTTGCGCTCTTCGATCTTGAACATTCAGGCTTTGGGTTTGAAACCGTCAAAAGCGCCATCCGCTATTTTGAGGCGGCTGATGTGGCTCCGATTGTGCGGGTTCCTTCCAAGGAATACCACCACATTGCGCGCGCCTGCGATATGGGCGCTGAGGGCATCATGATCCCCATGGTTGGGAATGCCAAGGAAGCAAAGGCCATCGTGGAATGCATGAAGTATTTCCCCATGGGCAAGCGCGGCGTGGCGCTGGGCGTGGCGCATGACAATTATTGCGGCGGCTCAGTGCCGGAAAAACTCGCCGGGGCAAATGCGCGAACGACACTGTTTTGCCAGATTGAAACGGCGGACGGGGCGGAGAATGCTGATGCCATAGCTGCGGTTGACGGGGTTGATTGCCTGTGGGTTGGCCACTTCGATCTTTCGGTGTCACTTGGAATTCCCGGTGAGTTTGACAATCCCAAATTTTTGAACGCCATTGCGAGAACTGCGGCGGCCACCAAGAAACATGGAAAGTCGCTCGGGCGACTTGTGCCAACAACTGATCTGGGTATCGCTCTCTATAAGCAGGGTTTTGATTTCTGCTGTTACTCCGGCGATGTTTGGGTTTTGCGTGATGCGCTGACGCAGGCCATTGGCAAATTGCGGGAAGGCTGCAAGGCATGACAACCAAGTTCCGCGTGGCCCTTTCGGGCGATTTCAAAAAAGCTGATGGAACGCCGGTGTTTCCGGATTTTGATTTGGCGCCATTGATAAATGCTCCCAACGTGGAAACGGCGTTTCTTGAATCCGCCAATCCGTTGCGGGCCGATCAGCTTGAGGATTTTGATGCGTTGATATTGCTGGCGCACCGGTTTGCCCCAACGAGTGTTCCCAAAAGCGGAAGGCTTTCCGCGGTTGCACGCTTTGGAGTGGGCTATGACACCGTTGATGTCCCGGCCTGCACGGCGGCTGACATTGCACTTTGCATTACGCCTGACGGCGTTCGGCGGCCCGTTGCCGTTTCCATCATCACATTCATGCTGGCACTTACCGGCAAGATGATAGTGAAAGACAAGCTGGCCCGCCAGGGCCCGCCTGGTTTTGCCGCACGGGGCGAACACATGGGTGTTGGTCTTGTTGGCAAGACTCTTGGCTCGCTGGGGATTGGAAACATTGGCGCGGAGTTGTTCCGACTGGCCAAGCCCTTCGACATGAAATTCATTGCGCATGACCCATTTGCTGATCCCGCGATTGCCAAGGAATTGGGAATTGAGCTTGTGGGCCTCGATGACGTCTTTGCGCGGTCTGACATTCTCACAGTCAATTGTCCGTTGACTGATGATACTCACCATCTGGTCAATGCCAAACGCCTCGCGCTCATGAAAAAGACGGCCTATTTCATCAACACGGCACGGGGCCCCATTGTTGACCAGAAGGCGCTGACGGAAGTTTTGGCTGAGCGCCGGATTGCCGGTGCAGGGCTTGATGTATTTGAAGCGGAACCGCCAGACCCTGATGACCCGCTGCTTAAACTCGATAACATCATTGTGACGCCGCACGCGTTGTGTTGGACGGATCAATGTTTTGCCGGCAATGGGGCCGCCGACATTGCAGCGGTTTTGGAGATACAGCACGGCCGGATTCCACGTGGCGTGGTGAACCGTCAGGTGCTTGAAAGTTCACGGTTTAAGGCTAAGCTGGAGGCTTATGGCAGACAGTTCGCCTGACAAGAATTCCACGCAAACAAGCGAGGATAATGGAATGGCCGCTCCCTGCTGCCATTCAAAATTTGGGAGGAAGTAATGGTTACAAAACGGAAGTTAGGTTGGTTAGGCCTCGCCGCGACATTCGCGGTTTCGCTTGCCCAACCAGCATGGGCCGAATCTGCCGCCGAACGGGCAGTCAAGGAAGCCCAACAATACAAAGGCCAGACGATTACCATCGTTTGGGAAGCCGGCCTGCAAGCGCTTGATCCCCTGAATTTTTCAGGACCAAAATGGAAAGAGCTGACTGGCATTGACGTGAAGGTGGTTGAAGTCTCAACCGCTGAAATGTTCACCAAGATCATGCAGGATTACAAATCGGGTGCCGGTGCTTATGATGCGCTGAACGTTATCCCCGCCTGGATGCCTGACCTGGCAAATGCAGGTGCGCTTGAGCCGCTTGACTCATATGTAGACAAGTTTGGTTTCCGCGAGGAGCTGCAAAAAATCGCTCCCACCTACCGCGACAACCAGATGATGGTGGACGGCAAAATCTTCGGCTTCCCCGATGATGGCGACGTATTCCTGATGTACTACCGCAAAGATCTCTTTGAAGATGCGGCTGTCAAAGAGGCCTTCAAAGCGAAGACCGGCAAGGATTTGGCCGTGCCAACAACCTGGGCGGACTTTGACGTGACGGGGGCTGCCCTCACCGATGTGCTCAAGGACAAGGGCATCTATGGCGCTGCGTTCTTCCGTCAACCTCCCTACACGATGTTCATGTTGCAGGAGCGCTTCCGCAATGAAGGCGGCAAGTTCTTTGACGCCGACACCATGAAGGCAACAATCAACTCTGACACGATGGTTCGGGTTCTCACCGAAATGCGCGAAGAGAACAAGTTCATGCCGCCAGGCGTTGAACAGTTTGGCTTCGTTGAAAACCTTGCGGCATTCCTGCAGGGCCAAACAGCGATGACAATCTCGTGGCCACCCTATGGCCGCTGGGCTGCGGGCTATGGCACCGATCAGGAAGTCATGAGCTGGGTTCCCAAGTCCACGATTGCGGGCAAGGTGGGTTATGCCCTGCCGCCAGGTGGCCATCCTCAGCTTGCCGCGGGCTTTGCGCTTTCGGTATCTTCAACTTCCAAGAACAAGGAAGCCGCCTATCTGTTCATCCAGTGGCTGAACAGCGAGGATGTGAGCTTGCAGCGTGTGCAACTGCCTTATGCGCTTCGCGATCCATTCCGTGACTCACACTTCACGAGTCCTGAGTATCTGGCCAAGTGGCCTGATGCCAAGGATTATCTCGCTGCCTTGCAGGCTGGCGCCAATTCCGGTTTGCTTGATCTTTCGCTGCTTCAAACTGACAAGTATGAAGAAGTGTTGCGCCAGATGATTTCCAAACTCTGGGCTGGCGAAGATCCAAAAGCTATTGCCGACGTGGCAGCAGCTGAATGGGATGCCATTACCGAGAAGATCGGCGTTGACCAGCAGAAGGCAGTTTATGCGGGCTGGGCCTCGAAATCCGGCGCCTATCCGAAGTAACTTCCATTACCCTTCTCCCCTCGCGGGAGAAGGTGGCGCGAAGCGCCGGATGAGGGGGCAGCCAGCCTGATGATTGAAATCCCATCTCGCTGATACCGCCCCCTCATCCGTCTGGCGCCAAGGAGCGCCATCCACCTTCCCCCACGAGGGGGGAAGGAAGACTACCGAGTAAACAACGAATCCATTTATGACCACCATCGAAATCCATCCCGACAGAAACTTCAGATACTGGCTGCTTACGCCAGCGGTATTCCTGTTGCTGCTTATTGGGCTTTTTCCACTGATCTATTCACTTGTCGTGAGCTTCATGCGCATCGACATGATGGATACGGATACATCCTTCGCCGGCCTTTACAACTACGCCCAGCTCTTCAAAGACAGGCGGCTGTGGGAGTCGCTGCTGCATACAGCTTTGATCACAGTTATTGCGCTTCCAGTCGAGTTGCTGCTCGGGCTTGCCATGGCCTATCTCTTTCTGGATAAAATGCCGGGCCGCCAGATATTCATTTCCCTGCTGGTGCTGCCCACAATTATTTCGCCCGTTGTCGCTGGCGCCACGTGGCGGTTGCTGTTTGACAATCGCTTTGGCCCGATCAACCAGATTTTGGGTTGGTTTGCTGGCCATCCCGTGGCCGCACTGTGGACGATCAGTCCAAATCTTGTTTATCCCGCCATCATCTTTTGCGAGATATGGCAATGGACACCTTTCATGTTTCTGATCCTGCTTGCCGCTCTGTCCAATGTTGATAAATCCCTGACGGAGGCCGCCGAGATTGATGGAGCTGGTTTTACGCGCACCTTTTTTCGCATTGTGCTTCCCGCAATATGGCCGGTGATGGCGATTGCCATTCTCATCCGCGGACTCGATTTGGTGCGCATTTTTGACATCATCTGGGCGCTCACATCAGGGGGGCCCGGCACGATGACTGAAACCATTTCGATCTATGCCTACACGCAAGGCTTCAGGCAATTTGAAACGAGCTATACGGCGGCCATCGCCTTTCTGGTCATCGTTATTCTTACTGTCGTGGTCACCTGGGCCATCAGGCGCATGGGATTGGCAAAATGAGCGAACTGCCCATCCATCGCCGCAAAGATGTACGCCTCGCGGTGAGATATCTCATTGCCTGCGTACTGGTGATCATATTTGTTTTTCCGGTCTATTGGCTTTTCATCATTTCCTTCAAGACGCCTGAAGAGATATTTGCCTTTCCACCAGTTTGGTATCCGAAGAGCATCCAATTTGCCAATTACGGTGTGCTGTTCAAGGACGGCGATGCGGAAACGGTTTGGAACAGCCTGGTTCTGGCAACGGTTTCCACATTCATAGCCATGATCCTTGGCACGATTGCTGCCTATAGCCTGGTGCGGTTCAAGACAGGAGGCGAGAATCTCGCCGTGTGGATTATCTCGCAACGCATGATGCCGCCTGTGGCTATCGTGTTCCCGGTGTTCCTGCTCTATGTTTTCTTCGGCTGGGTTGACACGTTCTTTGGCCTCATTCTGCTCTACACCGCGTTCAATCTGCCATATGTGATCTGGATGATGCGGGGTTACATCGAGGACATTCCGCTTGAACTGGAGGAGAGCGCGCTGGTTGATGGTTGCACAAGGTGGGAGGTCTTGTGGAAGGTTGTGATGCCGATGGCGCGCTCCGGGCTCTTTGCCACCGCTGTTTTCACATTTGTTTTTGCGTGGAATGAATTTCTGTTTGCGCTGGTTCTCACGCGCACCGAGGTTGTTACTTACACGGTGCAAGTGACGCATTATTTTGGCGGGCAATCGAATTTCTGGGCGAAGATAGCAGCGATGTCGGTGCTTGGCACCATTCCGGTTTTCATTGCCGTTGCCACCATGCAGCGGTATCTCGTGCGCGGCATTTCCATGGGCGCAGTCAAAGGTTAGATCATGTCAGACTTGAAAATCACCGGACTTCATAAACACTATGGAAATTTCCATGCGGTGAAAGGCATTGATCTCGAAGTTCCGTCGGGTGAATTCACGGTGCTTGTGGGGCCATCAGGTTGCGGGAAATCAACTTTGCTCAGAACGATTGCGGGGCTTGAAGAGCCGAGCGCCGGCACAGTTGAGATCGCCAACAAGGATGTGACTTGGGCCAGGCCGCGAGACCGCGACATTGCCATGGTGTTCCAGAATTACGCGCTCTATCCCTATATGAGTGTGTTCGAGAATATCGCCTTTGGTTTGCGGGCACGGAAAGTTGCGTCCGTTGAAATTGACACGCGGGTCAAGCGGGCCGCTGATATGCTGGACATTGGACCTCTGTTGCAACGATTCCCTCGGGAACTTTCCGGTGGCCAGCGCCAGCGGGTTGCCATTGGGCGCGCCATTGTTCGGGACGCCCGGCTGTTCCTGTTTGACGAGCCCTTAAGCAATCTTGATGCGCAGCTTCGCGATGACATGCGCGTTGAAATCAAGCGGTTGCATAAGGAACTTGGCCGCACCATGATTTATGTGACGCATGACCAGATTGAAGCCATGACATTGGCCGACCGCATCGTGCTGCTGCGCGATGGCCGCATTGAGCAATTGGGCTCACCGCTTGATCTGTTTGAGCGCCCGGCCAGCCGGTTCGTTGCGGGATTTCTCGGCAGTCCGAAAATGAATTTCCTAACTGCAACCGTGAGTGGAAGCTCACTCAAATTGGGTGATGGAACGAAACTGGGATTGCCGCGCAAAGTAAAAGCGACGGAGGTTATTCTTGGCATCCGACCTCAGCACATCATGATTGCAGGAAAAAGCGTTGCCGCGGACCATTCTCGAGTTCCTGTGGTCATTGAGCTGGTGCAGCCTACGGGCTCGCGGGTGCACGTCACCTTTCCTCTCGGCGGCACCAGCGTTGTGGCTGACCTGGATGCGCATGACGCGAGCAAACCTGGCTCCAAAGTCAATATCGACATTGATATGGTGCGCGCTGTCATCATTGATCCCACAAGTGAAAAAGTGATTTGAACCGCAGGAGACTTCCCATGACACAGAAGAAGCCGAGCCGCGCCATCAAGTTGTTTGGTACTGAAGTTCCAGAAGGCAAGCGACGTGAGCTTGTTGCGGGGCCTATCACCGCGATGCTTGACAATGGCGCATTGCGCTACATTCGTTATCGTAGTGTGGAAGTGCTGCGGGCCATTGCCTACATCGTGCGCGACAAAAACTGGGGAACCTATACGCCTGCCATTGTTGATATGAAAGTAAGGCAAAGTGCGGATGGTTTCAGCGTTAGTTATGGCGCCACCTGCCGGGATGCAAATCAGGCAATCAGCTACAGGGCCAAGATCGAAGCGAAGGCGGATGGCACGCTGACATTCTCTGCCGATGCAACGCCGGGAAGCGATTTTTTGACCAACCGCACTGGCTTTGTTGTGCTTCACCCGCTGGAAGGCGTGGTTGGAAAGCCCGTTGATGTCGTCCATGTTGATGGCAAGCGCGAGAAGCCGACATTTCCGAAACTCATAAGTCCCGGCCAGCCGATTTTTGAAGTTCGTTCGTTGAAGCACACAGTCATGCAGGGCGTTACTGCAACCGTGATTATGGAGGGCAACAAGTTCGAGATCGAGGACCATCGCAACTGGATGGACGCATCCTACAAGACTTATGTGTGTTCCCTGCTCGATCCATGGCCCTATACATTGCCAGCCAACAGGATGTTCACCCAATCAATAAAGCTGACGGTTGTGGGGAAGCCAACCAAGGCTTTGCCGAGGCGTTCAAGCACTGGTGTTCACATAGCCCTTGGGCGCACTGCCAACATGCTGCCAGCTATCGGTTTAGGCGTTCCCATGAAGGAAGCTGAGGCAGCGCTGGCCAAGGCAGACGTTATTTCAGCGGCGTCGCCTTCGCATCTGGTTTGCCAAATTGACGGGCGGGGAAATGGCCAGGCTGCAGCTGCAGAGGCATTTCGCGCACTGAAAGAAAAAACAAACATTCCAATTATTCTGGAAATTATTCTTCCGGCGCAGCAACCGGTTGATCGGGAAGTTTCCGACATTGCGACAGCACTTCATGCTGGTGGATTGAAACCAGACTCGCTGGTGGTTACGCAGGCCCATGATCTCAAGTCATTCCAACCAGACACTCCACGGCCACCGGGGCCTGGTTATGAAGAGATGGCCGCTGCCATGCGGGCTGCCTTTCCTGGCATGCCATTGGGCGGGGGAATGCTTTCTTACTTCACTGAACTCAATCGCAAACGGCCGCCGGTTGATAAATTTGATTTCATCACTCACACGGTTTGTCCGATTGTTCATGCCGCCGATGACATCTCGGTTATGGAAACGCTCGAGTCCCTGCCGTCGATTTTTGCGTCGACCCGCGCCATCATCGGCAAGGCACCCTATCATTTGGGACCGTCCGGCATTCCCTGCCGCGACAATCCCTACGGGGCGGCGGTAGTGCCTAATCCGGATAATGGCCGTGTTTGCCTTTCGGACGTTGACCCTCGCCAGCGCGGGCTCTTCGCAGCGGCGTGGAATTTGGGACTGTTTGCTGCGGCAGCTCGCGGCAGGCTGGATGCCGTTGCTTTGGGATCAGTCACCGGGCCGCAGGGTGCAATTTCCAGTGAGGGTATTCATCCCGTCTATCACGTTCTGGCGGGACTTGGTGGCGCTGGGCGCGCAAAGCGGATTGAAGCTGAGAGCAGTGCTCCGGGCAAAATAGCGGCCCTTGCCCATCGATCCAAATCCGGTCCGGTTTTGTGGCTGGCCAATCTGACGGCGGAAAAACAAATGGCAAAAGTCAGTGGATTTTCTGGCGGTGCGGGTGTGCGTATGTTGGATGAAAGCAGCTTTTCAGCACTGACGCGCGATCCTGCCTATCTCATGAGGGCCGGGACGCGCGTCAAGAAAGTTTCCAGCCTGGAGCTTGGCGCCTACGCGGTTGCTCGCATTGCGGCTTCCTGATGTTGCTGGGTTGCATTGCAGATGACTTCACGGGGGCCACGGATTTGGCCAACACGCTATCGCGGCGCGGCATGCGGACAGTTCAAACAATTGGCGTGCCAAAGGGTGCGGCATCTGATGCAGATGCAGTTGTTGTTGCGTTGAAGTCGCGGACGATTGCTGCGGATGAAGCGGTGGCGCAATCGCTGGCAGCTTGCCGCTGGTTGAAGTCCCACGGCGCACGGCAGATTTATTTCAAATACTGTTCGACGTTTGACTCAACGGAGCGAGGAAATATTGGCCCGGTGGCTGATGCGTTGCTTGATGAGTTGGGAGCTGATTTTACTATCGCCTGCCCCGCATTCCCGGAAAACGGCCGGACGATTTACATGGGCAACCTGTTTGTAGGCGATGTGTTGCTGTCTGAATCGAGCATGCGGAACCACCCGTTGACGCCGATGCTGGATTCAAATCTGGTGCGTGTTTTGGCGCGCCAAACACCGCACAACGTGGGTCTCGTGCCGCACCGCGTTATGAAAAAAGGTGCGGCGGCGATTTCCGAGGCTTTTGCCAAACTTCGCAGCGATGGCGTGCGTCACGCTGTTGTTGACGCACTTGAAGATGTTGATCTCTTGCAGATGGGCGAGGCCTGCGCTGGCTTGGACTTGATTACTGGCGGGTCGGGGGCTGCCATTGGCTTGCCCGAGAATTTTCGACAATCTGGCTTGCTGCCGATGCGCAAGATCGTGTCAGCGCTTAGAAATGTTGGAGGCAGTGGCATTGTGCTTTCCGGCAGTTGTTCTGCTGCGACACTGGCGCAGGTCGAAAACATGAAGTCAAAATTTCCAGTACGCGCCATTGATCCCGCAGCGCTGATTGCCAATTTCGAGGGAGCCGTAACGGACTTGGTCTCCTGGGCGCGTGACAGGTTCAAAGATTCGCCAGTGCTGATCTATGCCAGTGCGCCGCCGGAAAAAGTTGCGGAAATTCAGGCCCGGTTTGGGCGCGAGCAAGCTGGTGTGGTTGTTGAAAAAGCAATTGCTGCTATTGCCTTGAAGTTGGTTGAATTGGGGGTTCGGCGCTTTGTTGTGGCGGGCGGAGAAACCTCAGGCGCCGTGGTTTCCGCCCTTGGAATTGAAGC
>JANNXN010000032.1:0-5910 GCA_031409595.1 Rhodobiaceae bacterium | reverse complement strand
ATGACGGGTTGGGGGGAAGTCAGAGGTGTTGTCGCAACATTCCCGCACTCCAACAATAGTTTTGAGCCCATCACGAAAACGACGTTGGGGGGCGTGGGATGTGGACGGAATGCCCCTCATCCGCTTCGCAGCAAGAGGCTGCCCGGTACCTTCTCCCGCAAGGGGCGAAATGTGAATTTCGCAGTCGAAAACCAATTCACGCGACTTCCAGCCGTTTCACCTTGATCTTGTCGGCGGCGACTTGGGCGATGTCGTAGTTCACTTGCTGGGTGAGCCAGCTTGTCGGACTGCCGCCAAAGGCTTTGGAGAGGCGGACGGCCATTTCAGGCGAGATGCCGCGCCTTGCATTGACGAGTTCCGACAATGAGTTGCGCGAGACGCCAAGTGCTGTTGCCGCATCGGTGATGCTGATGCCCAAAGGTTCGATGCAGTCATGCAAGACGATTATGCCGGGGTGCGGCGGATTTTTCATGGGCATAGTTCGTCCTCTCAATGGTAGTCCACATAGTCGATGTCGATGGCGTTGCCATTTTCAAATCGAAACACGACGCACCAGTTTCCGTTGACCGTCACGGCGTGGAAGCCTTTCCATTCGCCTTTCAGCAGATGGAGGCGGTAACCGGGAAGGTCCATGTCGGCAGCGGATGCCGATGCATCAAGCCTTGCAAGGATGCGCCGGAGTTTTTCAGCATGATCCGCCATTACGCCACGATGATCGCCCGTCTCGAATAGACGGCGCAATCCCTTGTGGCGGATGGATGCAATCATTCGGCATTTGTGTAGCCTGTCACGTGGCAGATGTCAAGTTGTGATTCTTTGGGAGTGAGAGTTTTTGTGCATCCCCGCACGAGAATGGTGAAGGCAGGCGCCGCAATAATTTTGGTGTTTGAGCAGACTTCAGCGCCCACGCGAACCCGATTGCGCGAGCGCCACGCCTGCCAGCATGATGGCTCCGCCTGCAACAAGCCAAGGCGTGATGGGCTCGCCAAGGATGAGATATCCGACGCTCACGGCAATCACCGGGAGAAGGTAAAGGAAGGAGCCCACGACGGCGCCCGGCAGAGCCCTCGTGCCGTAGTTCCAGAGCACCACGGCGAGGAGCGAGTGGAATGTCGCAAGATAGAGTATCTCTGTCCAGGTCCGTGCTGATGTGGTTGCAACAAGTTCAGCATAGGTTTTGCTGGCCATGAGCAGAATGAGCGGTGCTGCCAGTAGCATCGACCAGCCGCTAATGGCGAAGCCGGAATAGTGGGAAAGCAGCGGCTTGGCGCCAATGGTGTAGACAGCCCAGCAGGTGGGGGCCGCCAGGAGCCAAACATGCCAACGCCAGTGAGGATCAGGCGCGGCCAGTGTTCACGCGCGATGCGAAAGCCGCCCGTGATCAGCAGTCCCGGCACAACCAGGGGCACAACCACAGCAAAGCGCAGCGCCAGCACATTCTCTGGAGCCAGCGCCAGCGCCGTTGTCCGCATGAACACGGCCGATGTTCCCCAGATGAGCATGGTGAAGAGCAAGGCCATCACGGCTTGCGAGCGATGTTCCCTCATCCGTCCACTGTTGCCAAATCATCAATGCGCGGTCAATGCGCCAGCGGCGGCGCGCTGCGCAGGGTCTTGATGGCAGGACGCGAGGACTTTCCGCACCTCTCGGCGTGCAGAATACTCTAAGTCACGGAAATCGACTTCGCCATTTCTTCGGATTGATAGGCGAGTTTTCGCATTTCCTGGGCGAGAATTGCGAAACCGGCGCCGGCTTGGCCAGCGCGCGCGGCTTCAATTCCCGCATTCAGCGCCAGGAGTTTCAGGTAGCGAAGTGACTCGATAATTTCGAGATTCTTTTCGGCAATTTTTGCCAACTCTGCGGTGCGTTTCTCCATGCGCGTATAAAGACTGTCGATATCTGTTACGGCGCCCTCGCAATACATGAGTTTGCCATTAGCATCCCAAATTCCGCCGCCCGTTTCGTGAACCCAGATGGGGCGTCCCGCAGAATTTACCAGACGGTAATCAACGTCAAAGTTTTCGTGTTTTTCAAAGCCTTCGGAAACCGCCGCATCAACCTTTGCAACATCATCCCGGTGAATGAGCGAAGAATAGGTTCGCACGCGATTGCCGATCAATTCGTCGACGGGATAGCCACTTAGCACTGCAAATTGCTGTGTCATGGCGATCATTGTATAATGAGTGTCGGTTTTACAGCGATACAGAAAACCGTTTATTCGTTTGAGGACGCTGGCCTCAAACCCTTCCACACCTGCTTCCATTCACTCCCCCCAAATGGCATGCAAACTACACTGTATTAGACTAGATTATGGTAAATATTCCGTTAATGTTTCCATTTTTCCAATGAATTCAACGCTGAGATTGCCCCTGGCCCAGTTGCTCAACAAGTTTGACAAGCGTGACTGGGTCGAACGGTTTACCTACCCAGGCGGTAGCGCCACTCTGTCTTGCAGCCCGTTTCAATTCGCTGTCGGTTTCAGTGGTCAGGAAGACAAGGGGTGTGCCCATATGGGCAGCGCTTTCACGGACCTTCTGCAGCAGTTCAAGTCCACTCATATTGGGCATGTTGAGATCACAGATTATGAGATCGATATCTTCGTGACCAAGAAGTTCCATGGCGCGCGCGCCGTTGTCGGCATCAAAAACCTTATGGCCGGCTTCGGCCAAGGTCGAAACCACCATCTCGAGCATGGTAAGTGAATCATCAACCGTCAGGATATTCATGATTTCGGCGACACCATCTCAAGGACCCTCAACGCGGATTGCTGATCCGGCTTTTGGTTGGATCACGCTTCCTGGACAATAGGCGCTCTCGGTTAATAATAGGAAAATCCGGGAGACAAGGGGGAATTCGCGAATTTACCATATATTTACCATTTCAGCGAAAAGCTTAATGAATTTAATTCTAAACGATGACCTGTTATGACCCTGCCATTAGTGTGCTATAGCGACGATCAACAGGAAATATTGATGTTGGCCCTGAACTTGCTTAGTGTTTGGGCTACGGGTAATAGCGTCCATATATGTGTGTGAAATGTCCCAAAAAGACCTAGGTTCCGCTCTAGCTCAAGGCACTTTACTCATGCGAGTTTTGGGGCATATGAGGTGCAGTGAATGAAAAAGATTTGGCGGTATTTGGCAGTTTTCCTTGTTGTTCTGGCTCTTGGGCTGGTGCTGGCGGGCAGTGCTTACAACGCACCTGTTGAGGCTGCCTGGCTCGACTTCACTTATGGAATTACCGCCATCGCCGTGCTTGGCGTGGCAGGCTTCCTGTGGCGCAAATTCCGGCATGCAAAGGCGCCTGCCGCTGCGGCGGCTCCGGGAAAGGAAAAACCGGTGGAACCCGGCCGGGAGCTCCGCAAGGCAGTCTCGGTTTGTGGCTGGGCGCTCGTTGGCATCGTTGTTTTCAGCGCCCTGGGCAATATCCTGATGATGACCGGCGCGCTTTATATGCTTGAGGTCTATGACCGCGTGCTGCCGAGCCGCAGCATTCCAACTCTTGTGGCGCTGTCTTTGGTGGCCTTGCTGCTGTTTGCCGTGCAGGGTGCATTTGATTTTATCCGCGCCAGGATTTTGGTGCGTGTGGGCAGCCACCTGGACGAGTCCGTCGGCCCCCGGGTTTTTGACACCATTACGCGCATGCCGCAGCGTGTGGGACCGCGCGGCGACGGAATGCAGGCGATGCGCGATCTCGACTCCATTCGGGCATTTCTGAGTGGCGGCGGGCCCAATGCGTTTCTCGACCTGCCCTGGCTGCCTTTCTATATGGCGCTTATTTTCATGTTTCACTGGATTTTGGGAGTCACGGCCGTTGTTGGCACCGTAGCACTTGTTTGCATGACGATCCTGACGGAGTTGATGACCGGCAACACCATGAAGAAAGTAACAGCCGCTGGCGGCCAGCGTTCGGCCATTGCCGACGCCAGCCGCAGAAATTCCGAGGTGCTGAATGCCATGGGCATGGGCGAGCGCCTGGGCGCGCGCTACCGGAAACTCAGCGGCTCATTTATTGACAACCAGACGCTCGTCAGCGATGTGGCTGGCGGTCTTGGCGCCATCTCCAAAACGCTCCGCATGGTGCTTCAGTCGGCCATGCTGGGTGTAGGCGCCTGGCTCGTCATCAACAACGAAGCCTCCGGCGGCATCATGATTGCGGGCTCGATTCTTGTGGGCCGGGCCTTGGCTCCGGTTGATTTGGCGATTTCGCAATGGAAGACATTTGTCAGCGCCAGGCAGGGCTGGCGCAGATTGACAGAAACATTTGCGAAACTGCCGCCTGATGGGGAGCGGATTACGCTGCCGGAACCCAAGCAATCCTTGAAGGTTGAGGGGCTGGGTGTGGTTGAGCCAGGCGGCAAGCGGGTGCTTATCCGCGATGTCACGTTTGAATTGCAGGCGGGCAGCGGCATGGCGGTTATCGGGCCAAGCGGTTCCGGCAAATCGACGCTGTCACGAGCGCTTGTGGGCGCATGGTTGCCGGCGGCGGGTCGGGTGCGCATTGACGGAGCGGCCCTTGACCAATGGCCAAGGGAACAAATTGGCCGCCAGATTGGCTATCTGCCACAGGATGTGGAATTGTTTGCGGGCAGCATTGCCGAAAATATTTCAAGGCTTGAGGCTGAAACCGATTCAGAGGCTGTGATTGCCGCCGCCAGGGCTGCCGGCGTGCACGACATGATCCTCAATTTTCCGGATGGCTATCAAACGCAGATTGGCGAAAACGGGGCGGTGCTGTCGGCGGGCCAGCGCCAGCGCATTGCCCTGGCACGGGCCCTTTACCGCGATCCGTTTCTGGTGGTGCTGGATGAGCCAAACTCCAACCTTGATTCCGAAGGTGACAAGGCCTTGATGGCGGCCATCACCAGCGTGCGCAAGCGTGGTGGCGTTATTGTCGTGGTTTCGCATCGCCCGGGTGCTCTAGAAGCGCTCGACTATGTCTTGGTGATGGCCGATGGCAAGCCGGTGTCGTTTGGCACGCGCGATCAGGTCTTGGCCAAACACTTCCCCAATCTGGTTCAGGCTCCAGGCCAGGGTAAAGGCCCTGCTCCGGCGGCTCATCCTGCCCTTGCACCGCCGCCGCCCGCTCAAGGCAAGCCACAGGAGCGCGTCGCATGAGTGGTGACACAGGATACAAAACCGGCCTCAAATCCATCCGCGGCTATATGGTGTTTGGAACAGTTGTCGCAGCACTTCTGGTCTTCGGCATTGGCGGCTGGGCGGCAACGGCTGAGCTTTCAGGGGCGGTCATTGCTCCGGGCACTATAGTCGTAAATTCCGATGTCAAGAAAGTGCAGCACCCGACAGGTGGCGTGGTTGGCGAGATCATGATCAAGGAAGGCCAGCACGTGAAGGCAGGCGCTCCGCTGCTTCGCCTTGATGATACGGTTACGCGCGCCAATTTGTCGGTCATCCAAAAATCACTTGATGAACTTAAGGCCCGTCAGGCGCGGCTGACAGCCGAGCGCGATGACATTGCGGAGGTTACTTTTCCAAAGGAACTCAGCGAGCGCGCAAATGATCCGGCCATTGCCACGCTTATGGATAGCGAACTTCGGCTGTTCAACTTCCGGCGCGTTGCGCGCAACGGCAACAAATCCAGCATTGAGGAACGCATTGCGCAGTTCAAGCAGGAGGTTGTTGGCATCGAAGCCCAGATTGAATCCAAGACCGCCGAGAGCGCCCTGATCGAAGAGGAATTGGTGGCAGCGCGCGACCTGTGGAAGAAGAAGCTTGTGCCACTCACGCGCCTGACCGCACTGGAGCGCGATGCGACCCGCATCAAGGGCGAAAGAGGCCAGCTCATTTCCAACAAGGCGCAGACCGCCGGGCGCATTGCCGAAGCGCGGCTTTCCATTTTACAGATCGACCGGGACCTCAACAGCGAGGTTGCCATGGAGCTTCGCGACAT